>JALVEM010000439.1 GCA_027030825.1 Thiohalobacter sp. | reverse complement strand
CAACCATCGCAGCCGCAATCGGGGCTGGGCGTGGCGCATCTCGCCCGTGAGGCCGGCGATCCGGTCTTGCCCGCATCCGCATGGCCCGGGGCATGCCTGGCCCCTTGCAGGTCATGAGGTGCGCTGTCCGGATCTGCCTGCCCTTCGCTTTCGTGTCCGACCGAGGCGAAGGACATCAGGCTCTGCCCGACGAAGATCGCGACGATGACACCGAGGACGAGCCAGCGCTCGGTCCGAGACAGGGAAGTCGACAGTACGTCCTCGTCCCAATGCATGCCGGAAAGCATGCGCAAGCGGAAGGGTATGGTCAGTGACCGATGTTACACAAACGGGATTGCCCGCCGTCATCGGGCACGCGCCAGATCCGTGCACGCACCGGATGCCTGGGCCAGATCCGCCGTCAGATCCGTGAGGTAGTGGTCCACGGCCGCCTGGAAGGCCCGGACCAGCGCATAGTGTGTCGGTGATTCCGCCGGTTCCCGATAGTCGTATTGCCGGTCGAACAGTACACAGCCGGCTTCGGGATCGCGCAGCACCGCCGTGATGCCCAGTCGTGCCGCCGGAGGCCGGTCCTGTTCGACCTCGAAATGGCGGATTCTCAGGGAGAGCTCCAGTGCCGGTTCGCCCGACTCCGCGGCATGCGCGCCCAGATGCTCCTTCGTCAACCGGACCAGCATGCGCGGCGGCGGGGCGGTCCAGAACCGGTAACGGTAACGATGCAGCTCGAGCGGCGTCTCCGCCCGGGCATAGAGCATGGCCCGGCCGTGATAGAGGCTGTCGGCCTCGGGCATGAGCACCCGCACCGGGCGGCCGAACGGCCACTGCGTGAGTGGTGAGCCGGCGGCGGCGAGCCGGTAATAGTGATCCTCCGGTACGGGGGGCGAGGAGCCGCATCCTGCCACCAGAAGCAGAAGCAGCCCCGGAATCAGGCATCGCGCACGACTCATGGCGTCACCTCCGGTCCGGGATGGCGGGTGCGGATCAGCGAGGCCGGGTTGGCGCGGATCTCGCGGCTGAATTCCTCCAGGTTGCGGCTGGCATCCTCCAGATGGATCAGGATGGCCTCCAGCGAGGCGGCGATGTCGCGCGAGGCCCGGTTCACGTGCCGGACGGTGTCGCGTACGTCCTCGTCGTTGTCATCGAGTATGCCCGTCGCCAGGGCGAGCAGCCGATCGACCTCGCCGCGTGTGTGTTGCAGCCCGTCGACGACTCCGAGCAGGCGCCGGCCCAGATCGTCCGCCTGTCCGAGGATGCTGTCGATGCGCTGTTCCGTCTCCCGGTCCATGACCCGCTGCAGGGTGGCTGCGCTGTCGTCGAGCCGCTTCAGGAGGGAATCGAGCCTGGCCAGCATGCCCGGCAGCCGGTCGTCGAGGTGGCGGTCGACATTGGCGACCAGGCGATCGAGACGCTCGACGAGCGGCCGCACGTTTTCCTTCGTCAGGCTGGCCAGCTCGCTGCCGAGTTCGTTGACGATGGCGAACATGTCCGGCGCCTGTTCGCCCGGAATCTCGCCTCCGGCGGCGATGACCTCGGGCGAACGGCCCTCGCGGATGTCGATCACGGTATCGGACAGCAGCCCCGAGGCGACGATGCGCGCCCGGCTGTCCCGGGGGATCTTCCAGTCGGAACGGATGCGCAGGATCACGCGGTAACGGGTCGGCGAGGTGCTCTGATCCGGCTCGATGCGGTCCACGTAGCCGATCCGATAACCCTCGTAGGTGACCAGCGAGCCCTCGCCCACGCCCGTGACGTTGTCGTACCAGACGTGATAGGGCTCGGTATCCCCCACCCGCCCCGTCACCTTGTAGAGCAGGACCAGCAGGAGCCCGAGGGCGCCGAGTGTGGACAGGCCCACCAGAAAGTAATTGACATTGTCGCGGCGCATGGTCA
>JALVEM010000438.1 GCA_027030825.1 Thiohalobacter sp. | reverse complement strand
CGCATTGCTGCGGGAGAGGGGCTCGGCTATCGCCAGGAGGACATCGTCCTGCGCGGCCATGCCGTCGAGTGCCGCATCAATGCCGAGGATCCGGTCAGCTTCATGCCTTCTCCCGGCACCATCACCCATTTCCACCCGCCGGGCGGTCCCGGCATCCGCTGGGACTCGCACATCTACAGCGGCTATGCCGTGCCGCCCTACTACGATTCCATGATCGGCAAGCTGATCGCCCATGGCGAGGACCGCCGCACGGCGCTGGCCCGCATGCGCGGCGCACTCACCGAGCTCATCGTCGACGGCATCAAGACCAACATCCCCCTGCACCTCGACATCGTCACGGACGCGGCCTTCATCGAGGGCGGCACCGACATCCACTACCTCGAGAAGAAGCTCGGGCTGTGACGGATAGCCACGGAATCCACTGAATCCACGGAAAAGGATTCTTTCTGGTATTTCCGATCCATAACGCAGAGGTCGCAAAGGCGCAGAGAACGCAGAGAAGGATTATGTTTTGTATGTCATTCCGGAAAGCGCGCAGCGCTTATCCGGAATCCAGAAACCACGGTTATTCATGCCGCTGTGGGTCGAATCTTCTCCTGGATCCCGGATCGGTGCTGCGCACCGTCCGGGTTGACCGAGGGTGGATACTGCGCGGGCTTCCGGGATGACCCGGATGGTGAGGGCATTCCGGGCGGGCGATTTCTCCATCTCGTTATTCCGGCCAAGCGACCCCGGCCTCGAGCCGGGGGAGCGCGAGCCGGAATCCAGAAACCACGCTCGTTCTTGCCACTGTGATTGATACTTTTCCTGGATCCCGGATCGGTGCTCCGCACCGTCCGGGATGACGGAAGAAAGTGGATTCCGGATCGGTGCTGCGCACCGTCCGGAATGGCGGGAACCAGTTAGCAGGTCAATTTAGCCCGCCAGTGCATAAGCTGACGTATTTCTACTCAAACGGCGCTTACAGTCCAGGTTTTTTGTGGCAGTTCCGTCGCTTCGCAGCTAATCCGACCTACCTGCTGGAGTTCCTTTCCGTGCTTTCCGTGTTTTCCGTGGCCATTCCATTTTGTAACCCGTTCCGTGGATTCGGTGGATTCCGTGGCCATCCTTTCTTCACATGGCTATCATGCCCGCATGGGTTGGGTGCAGTTGATTCTGGAGGCCGGCGAGCGGGATCCGGAGGCGCTGGCGGCGCTGTTCGAGTCGCTGGGCGCGGCCTCGGTAACCTTCGAGGACGCGGGCGACCAGCCGCTGCTGGAGCCGGGCGTGGGCGAGACGCCGCTGTGGGACCGGACACGGGTGATCGGCCTGTTCGATGCCGGGCAGGCGGATGCCGTGCGCACGCGCCTGCGTTCGGAACTCGGCGCCGCCGCCGACCGTCTGGCCGTGGAAGCCCTTCCCGATCGTGACTGGACGCGGGCGTGGATGGACGCCTTCCACCCCATGCGCTTCGGTTCGCGGCTGTGGGTGGTGCCGACCGACTTCGAGGCGCCGGCGGAGGCCGAGGTCGTGCTGCATCTGGACCCGGGACTGGCCTTCGGCACCGGCACCCACCCGACCACGGCGCTGTGCCTGGAGTGGCTGGATGCGAACCCGCCCGTCGGGCAGCAAGTGATCGATTACGGGTGCGGCTCGGGGATTCTGGCGGTGGCCGCCTGCCGTCTGGGGGCGGCATCCGTGGTTGCCGTCGACAACGACCCCCAGGCCCTTGTGGCCACTCGCGAGAACGCCCAACGCAACCAGGTGGCCGGGCAAATCACGGCCTGCCTGCCGGAGGCCGATCCCGGCACGTCGGCCGATCTGCTGCTGGCCAACATCCTCGCCAATCCGCTGATCGAACTGGCACCCCGGCTGGCCGCTCGTGTGCGCCCCGGCGGCCGGATCGTGCTT
>JALVEM010000437.1 GCA_027030825.1 Thiohalobacter sp. | reverse complement strand
GCCAGCTCCCGGGCACGATCTTCCAGCGGCCGTCTCGCCGCCGCACCAGGAGGTTCACCACGCGCGGAAGGGAAGCGCTGCCTGCCTCCATGCGCACGCGGACGCTGTCGGAGGCCGTGTGACAGCGATCGAACCGGAGACGCAATGCGTGGCCGTCCTCGTCCTCGAGCTCCATGCGGGATCGACAGCCCGTCCGCTGTCCGATGAAGGTCTCCAGTGCCTCCGGATTTGCCAGCAGATCCAGCAGCATGGCCTCGAGGACCGCCTCGAGGTGACGGGTCTCCAGGCTCAGGGATTGCCCTGCGGCACGGCTTGTGCCGATCTGCACGGCGAGCAGCGCCCCGCCGAGCGCCGCCAGCGTGAGCAGGCTGGTGACGGCCAGGGTCGCAAGGCCGCGATTCAGGCGTTGGGGAGCCATGTCGCACTCTCCAGCGCACGTTGCCTGCTTCCAAGAGCGGCCTCGAGTCTCACCTGCAGGCGATGCGTGCCGTCCAGGTCGCGAATCAACCGGAGATCCAGCTCGGTGAAGCGAACTTCCGGGGGCGTCAGCGCTGCCCAGCGTCCGCTTCGACAATCGTGGGCGCTGCCGCCCAGGCGGATCTGCACCCGTCCCTGGCGCAGCCTGATCCCGAATTCCTCCACGTTGTCCCGGTCGCGGCCCGGACCGATGGGGCCCTCTCTGCCCACGCCGCGCAGCTCGTCGCCGTCGCGATCATAGGCATAGAGCAGACAACCGGAAATTCCGGCATCGTCGTCGGAATCGATATGGAGAATGTCACCAAGAACGCGCCATGGCGGCCCCTCGCCTGCACGATAGCCGGCTCGGCGCGCTTCCGAGAGCACCAGATGCATGACCCGGACGAGAGCGGCATCGAGCAGGTGATCCTGCTCGAGCAGTCGGAGGGTCTTCGCGTTCAGCGCATGGAGATGCAGGGCAGACGCCAGCAGCAGAAGCGATAGCGTAACGGCCACCATCAGCTCGACCAGGCTGAAGCCATGCGAGTGCGAGGGGGTGGATGTTCTCAGCATGTGCCCCGCTCCGGATCACACAGCCGCAGGCGACCCGAGAGGGCGACCTTCACTTCGCGCCGCCAGCGGCCGCAGGCAAAGACCAGGCTGGCGGGCGAGGCCAGCCCGCGCAGGCCGTCGAAACGCACCCGTCCCGAGTCGGGACGCTGGGCGAGCAGCCGGACATGGGGGTGGTGCTGTGCGGAGACGCAGGGAGTGCAGGCGACCTCCCGCCTGCAGGAGCAGCCCACGCGCCAGTCCGTTCCCGTGCGGATGGCGAGACTCCAATCCCGGCCGGAAGCGAACGCGGCCCGACGGACCTCCATCAGGGCAAGGCGGACGGCCGTGACGGCCTGGTCGAGGCGGTGACGGGCCAGCAGGCCATTCAGCAGGGGTACGGCCTGGGTGGCGATGAGGGAGAGCAGGGCGAGCGTGACGAGCAGTTCGGGCAGCGTCAGGCCGGCCCGTCCGATGGGCGGATATCGGCGTTCCATTGCGGTTTCCTTCCTTCGGCGTCCTTGCCGGCGACGGATTATATCAGGCAGTCCGTTCGGGGCGTGAGGGGCTGCACCCACATTGTGGGCGAGCGGTATTTTTCGTCATTCCGGGCGAGCGGTTTTTTCTTCGTCATTCCGGGCGAGCGCAGCGAGACCCGGAATCCAGAAACCGCATTCGTTCTTGCCCCTGTGGCCTTAACAGCCTGTTAATTCATTCCTGGATTCCGGATAAGTGCTTCGCACTTTCCGGAATGACTGAAGGAGTGGATCCCGGATAGCCCGCTGCGCGGGCTTCCGGGATGACCTGCTGGGGATGTGAAGACGCCGGCCTGTATAATTCGAGGCGGGAAGGGAATCCGATCGAGAGGCAGGACGCCGCCATGGAACCC
>JALVEM010000436.1 GCA_027030825.1 Thiohalobacter sp. | reverse complement strand
CAGGTCGTACAACAGCCGCAGGACCTGATCGGTGGCGACCGGGCAGCCGCGCAACTCGTGATCGACCTTCACGAATTCGGCCACCGGCAGGGCCTGGTCGCTGATCTCGATCCATTCGGGATGGGCATAGACGCCCTGAACCCACGCCCGGGCCGGCGCCTGGTTGCGCAGCGCCTGCAACCCGCCGGCGGTGGCGCAGGCGCCCAGGCTCACCAGGACCCGGCTGCGCTCGCGCACCGCCCGGATGCGCGCGGCCTCCTCCGGGGTCGAGATGCTGCCCTCGACCAGCGCGATGTCGGCCTCGGCCTCCGGGGCGACGATGCCCGCCTCGGCGAAATGCACGAACTCGAAGCGCGCCGCCAGCGCAAGCAGGGCGGGTCCGGCGTTGAGCAGGGCCAGCTGGCAGCCGTCGCAGGAGGCGAACTTGTGCACGGCGATGCGCGGTTTCGTCTCCATCAGAACCCTCGCTTGCGGAACAGGGGCGCGATCACGTCGTAGCGGAACACGGGGCCGTCCCGGCACACGAAGTGCGGCCCGATCTGGCAGTGGCCGCACAGGCCCACGCCACACTGCATGTTGCGCTCCATGCTCAGCCAGATGTCCGTATCGGGCACGCCGCGCGCCTGCATCTCGCCGATGACGGCCGCCATCATGCCTTCCGGCCCGCACAGCAGCACGCTCACCCGCCGCGGGTCGAAGCGCAGCCGGTCGAAGAGCTCCGTCACCCGGCCCACGTGCCAGGGCCACAAGGGACCGCCGACATCGGCGGCGATGAGCACCTCCGTGTCCGGGGCCTCGGCCCAGCGGGCGTAGCGATCGCGCCAGAAGAAGTCGTCGGCGTGCTTGACCCCCTGGACGATGTTCAGATGCCCGTACCGCTCGCGCCGACGGATCACGTATTCGATGGCCCCGGTGACCGGCGCGCAGCCGACCCCGCCGGTGACCACCACCAGATCCCGCTGCTCGCTCTCGCGCAGGGGCCAGCCGTGCCCGTAGGGGCCGCGCAGCCCGATCCTGTCCCCGGGCTGCAGCCGCGCCAGCGCCGTCGTCACCCGGCCCACCCGGCGGATGGTGTGATCGAGCAGTTCCGGGTCGCGCGGATCGGAGACGATGGAAATCGGCACCTCGCCCACCCCCGGCACGGCCAGCATGTTGAACTGTCCGGGCCGGAACCGGGGCAGGGGACAGCCGTCCGGCGCGCTCGGCCGCAGGCGCAGGGTGAAGACGGTCGGCGATTCCTGCTCGATGCCGACCACCTCGGCCGGGCGGGGCAGATGCAGCGCCGGCGTCTCAGCCATCTTCCGCCTCCCCGCACAGGGCCCGCGCCTCGGCCACCATGTCGATGCCGACCGGACACCAGGTCAGGCAACGCCCGCAGCCCACGCAGCCCGGCCGCCCGAACTGGTCCTGCCAGCCGGCCAGCTTGTGGGTGAGCCATTGCCGATAGCGGGTTTCGATGTCGGGGCGAATCCGCAGGCCGTGGATGTAGCTGTGCCCCGGATCGAAACAGGAATCCCACAGCCGGTGCTGGATATGGCCCTCGCCCTCGTCCAGCGGCTCGGCTTCCTCTCGGAAACAGAAGCAGGTGGGACAGACGGCGGTGCAGTTGCCGCAGCCCAGGCAGCGCGCCGCTACCGCCGACCAGCGGGGATCCTCGAGCCGGTCGAACAACCGGCGCAGCGCGGCAGGTTCCGGCAGGCGGCGGGCCTGGCGCCGTGCGGCCGCCTCGAGTGCCGCCTCGGCCTCGGCCAGCTCGTCTTCCCCGGCCTCCCGCAGGGGCAGTTCGGCGAACACCTCCTGCCCGATCCGGCTGCGGGCCTCGACCAGATAGCCCGACTCCAGTTCGGTCAACGCCAGATCGAAGCCGTAGACCGCACGTGGGCCGTCGTCGGTG
>JALVEM010000435.1 GCA_027030825.1 Thiohalobacter sp. | reverse complement strand
GGCATTCACTCATACCTCTCTCGCGCAGGGGAGCGAGGGTCCACTCCAACATCCCCCCTCTCCCTGCGGGAGAGGGGGGACACAGGGGGGTGAGGGCATGAAATTCGTCGACGAATTCCGCGACCCCGACCGCGCACGCGTGCTGACCGAGCAGATCCATGCGCTGGTGCCGCGCATCGGCATCGCGCGCGAACGCCCCCTGCAGCTCATGGAATTCTGCGGCGGGCACACGCACGCCATCTTCCGCTACGGCATCGAGCAGATGCTGCCGAAGGCCATCGAGCTGGTGCACGGCCCCGGCTGTCCGGTGTGCGTGCTGCCCATGGGGCGGGTGGACGACTGCGTGGCGCTGGCCGAGCGGCCGGACGTGATCTTCACCACCTTCGGCGACGCCATGCGCGTGCCGGGCTCGCGCAAGAGCTTGCTACAGGCCAAGGCCGAGGGGGCGGATATCCGCATGGTCTATTCGCCCATGGACGCCCTGGCGCTGGCGCGCCGTCACCCGGACCGGCAGGTGATCTTCTTCGCGCTCGGCTTCGAGACCACCATGCCGAGCACCGCGCTCACCGTGTTGCAGGCCGAGCGCGAGGGCATCGACAACTTCTCGCTGTTCTGCAACCACATCACCACGGTGCCGACCATCAAGGCCATCCTGGACTCGCCGGACATGCAGATCGACGGCTTCCTGGCCCCGGGGCACGTGTCGATGGTGGTCGGCGAACGACCGTTCCGTTTCGTCGCCGAGGACTACGGCAAGCCCATCGTCATCACCGGCTTCGAGCCGCTCGACATCCTGCATTCGCTGTGGATGCTGCTGAAACAACTGGCCGAGGGACGCTGCGAGGTCGAGAACCAGTATGCCCGCGTGGTGCGGCCGGAGGGCAACCGGGCGGGGCTGGAGGCGATCTCGAAGGTGTTCGAGCTGCGCGAGTTCTTCGAGTGGCGCGGCCTGGGCTCCATCGACCACTCCGGCGTGCGCATCCGCGACGCATACGCGCGCTTCGACGCCGAGCGCAAGTTCGCCGTGCCCAACATCCGCATCGCCGACCCCAAGTCTTGCCAGTGCGGCGAAGTCCTGAAGGGCGTCATCAAGCCCTGGGAGTGCAAGGTGTTCGGCACCGCCTGCACGCCGGAGACGCCCATGGGCGCACTGATGGTGTCCTCGGAGGGCGCCTGCGCGGCCTACTACAACTTCGGCAACATCGACCTCAACCGCCTGGTCGCGGAACGGGAGGCCGCCCATGAGGCCTGAACGCGCCCGCGGCGGACGGCTCAACGCCGGGACCATCACCCTGGCCCACGGCGCCGGTGGGCGCGCCATGCGCGACCTGATCGACGCGCTGTTCATCGACGGCTTCGACAACGACCAGCTTGCCAGTCTCGAGGACCAGGCACGGCTGCAGATCGAGGCGCTGCGCGAGCCCGGCGCGCGGCTGGCCTTCACCACCGACTCCTACGTGGTCGATCCGCTGTTCTTCCCCGGCGGCGACATCGGCGCCCTGGCCGTCAACGGCACGGTCAACGACCTGGCCGTGGGTGGGGCGCGGCCGCTGTATCTCTCCTGCGGCATGATCCTCGAGGAGGGCCTGCCCGTGGAAACGCTGCGCCGGGTGGTGGCCTCCATGAAGGCGGCGGCCGACGCCGCGGGCGTGGCCATCGTCACCGGCGACACCAAGGTGGTGCCGCGCGGCTCGGCCGACAAGCTGTTCATCAACACCGCCGGCGTGGGCGTCATCCCGCCGGGCCGCGAAACCGGGGCCGGGCGCCCGCGACCCGGCGACGCCATCCTCATCAACGGTCCCATCGGCGACCACGGCGCGGCCATCGTGGATGCCCGCGGCGAGCTGGCGCTGGAGAACAGGATCGAGAGCGACTGCCAGCCGCTGAACGGCCTGGTCGAGGCCCTG
>JALVEM010000434.1 GCA_027030825.1 Thiohalobacter sp. | reverse complement strand
ACGCACGAGGGCTTACGGCAGTGACGCTCGATCTCCGGATCGCGACAGGCCAGGCGGTACATGTTGGCCGTGGGGCCGCCCAGGTCCGAGATGACACCGGTGAATCCCGGCACCTGGTCGCGTATGGCCTCGATCTCGCGCAGGATCGAGTCTTCGGACCGGCTCTGGATGATGCGCCCCTCGTGCTCCGTGATGCTGCAGAAGGTGCAGCCGCCGAAGCAGCCGCGCATGATGTTGACCGAGAAGCGGATCATCTCCCAGGCCGGGATGCGCGCATCGCCATAGGCCGGATGCGGCACCCGCTGGTAGGGGAGCTCGAAGACGGCATCCAGTTCTTCCGTAGTCAGCGGCATGGCTGGCGGATTGAGCCAGACGTCGCGATCGCCGTGCCGCTGGACCAGGGCGCGAGCATTGCCGGGGTTGGTCTCGAGGTGGAACACGCGCGAGGCATGGGCGTAGAGGTCAGGCGACTCGCGCACGTCCTCGAAGGACGGCAGCCGCACGGCCTGGCGTGGCGATCGCGCGAGAGCCGAGGGATCGGGAACCAGCGAGACGGGCTGTTCTCCGCTGGCGCCGCTGGCGGCATCGGCGCAGCCGTCAGCGCGATCGGCATAGGGATCCGGCGCCGTGAAGCGGGGCGTCTCGCGCACGCCGTCGATGCGGGTCGAATCGAGGATCTGCCAGCCCTCCGGCAGACGCTTGCAGACGAATCCGGTGCCGCGGATGTCGCGCAGATCGCGGATGGATTCACCGGCCGCCAGCCGGTGGGCGATCTCGACGATCTGGCGCTCGCCGTTGCCGAACACCAGCAGGTCGGCGCGCGAGTCGAGCAGGATGGAACGGCGCACCTTCTCCGACCAGTAGTCGTAGTGGGCCAGCCGCCGCAGGCTGGCCTCGATGCCGCCGATGACGATCGGCACCTGCCGCCAGGCCTCCCGGCAGCGTTGCGCGTAGACGATCACCGCCCGGTCCGGTCGGGCACCGGCCCGACCTCCGGGCGTATAGGCGTCGTCGGAGCGCGGGAGGCGATCCGACGTGTAGTGGTTGACCATGGAGTCCATGTTGCCGGCGGTGACGCCGAAGAACAGATTGGGCGGGCCCAGGCGCATGAAATCGCGGGTGGAACGCCAGTCCGGCTGGGCGATGATGCCGACCCGGAAGCCCTGCGCCTCCAGCACGCGGCCGATCACGGCCATGCCGAAACTGGGATGATCGACATAGGCATCGCCCGTGACCAGGATGATGTCGCAGGCATCCCAGCCGAGCGCATCCATCTCCTCCCGGCTCATGGGCAGGAAGGGCGCGGGGCCCAGCCGTTTCGCCCAGAAGGGACGCCGGGAGAAGAGACCTGGGGTGGATTCGGAAGCGTTCATGGCCGGCAGGGATTGCAGACGAGGTCATCAAGTATAACCGCCACGCCGGGATTCGACCCGCACGACTGATATAATCCACACGTCATGAACGAGAATGCGGAAACCCGGGAGATGCGCGCCCGGCTCGAACGCCTGCGCCTCGAACATCGCGATCTCGACGAGGCGATTGCGCGGCTGCACCACGACCCCCACATGGACCGGCTCGCCCTGCAGCGCATGAAGAAGCGCAAGCTGCTGCTCAAGGACATGATCCACCGGCTGGAGAGCGCGCTCATCCCCGATCTCGACGCATGACCCCCCTGTTCGCCACTCTGCTGCTGGCCGGCGCATTCCTGTTCTGGATCGATGGCATGCAGGCCCGCGAGACGGCGCTCGGCATCGCCCGACAGACCTGCGAGAGAAACGGCTTCCAGCTGCTCGACCAGACGGTCGCGCTGCGCGGCATCGGACTGATGCGCAATGCCGCAGGACACCTCGTGCTGCGCCGCACCTATGTGTTCGACTACAGCACCCACGGCGGCGACCGCCGCTCGG
>JALVEM010000433.1 GCA_027030825.1 Thiohalobacter sp. | reverse complement strand
CATTGAATTCGCCGCCATCCTGCCTCAGACTGACGCCCTGCAATCAGCAGGGCGTTCGTCTTTCCGGAGGCTGCATTTGACGCAATTCCGCAAATTGCTCGAACGCTGGCGTCAGGACGGGCGCCCCCTCGTGATGGGCATCCTCAATGTCACGCCGGATTCGTTCTCCGACGGGGGGCGATTCCTGGACCGGGAAGCGGCCCTGGTTCAGGCCAGGCGTCTGGTGGCCGAAGGAGCGGATATACTCGACGTGGGCGGCGAGTCCACCCGACCGGGTGCGGCACCCGTCCCGGAAGCGGAGGAGCGGGCGAGGGTGGTGCCCGTGATCGAGACCCTGGCCCGCATGGACCTGCCGGTCGCGATTTCGGTGGACACCAGCAAGCCGGGCGTCATGACAGCCGCCGTGGAGGCCGGTGCCAGCCTGATCAACGACGTGCGGGCCCTGCGTGAACCGGGAGCGCTGGCCGCAGCGGCCCGTTTGGGGGTGCCCGTGTGTCTCATGCACATGCAGGGCGAGCCCCGCACCATGCAGGACAATCCGTACTATGCCGATGTGGTGACGGAGGTCCGTGAATTTCTTGTGGGGCGCGCGAAGGCATGCGAAGCGGCCGGCATCCCGTGCGAGGACATTCTGCTCGATCCCGGCTTCGGATTCGGCAAGCGGCTCGAGCACAACCTCGCGCTGCTCAAGCATCTCGAGCGGCTGACCGATACGGAGTATCCCGTGCTGGTGGGCATGTCGCGCAAGCGCATGATCGGCGAGGTGCTGGATCTGCCGGTGGATCGGCGTCTGCACGGGGGGCTGGCGCTGGCCGTGATCGCGGCCATGAAGGGAGCCGCCGTCATCCGGGTCCACGATGTCGGGCCCACGGTCGAGGCACTGAAAATGACGCACGCGGTAATGACGGTAGAATAGGATAGCGGCTCACCGGAGGAATGGGCCGGTCAAGCATGGGGAGGTGACATGGGCAGGCGTTATTTCGGCACCGACGGTGTGCGCGGTCGTGTCGGCGAGCCACCGATCACGGCGGATTTCGTGCTCAAGCTGGGCTGGGCGGCCGGCCAGGCGTTGCGCGGCAACGGCACGGCGCGGGTGCTGATCGGCAAGGATACCCGGGTCTCCGGCTACATGTTCGAGTCGGCGCTCGAAGCCGGTCTCTCGGCTGCGGGCGTGGACGTGCTGCTGACCGGTCCCATGCCGACGCCGGGCATCGCCTATCTGACGCGCACCCTGCACTGCAGTGCCGGCATCGTCATTTCCGCCTCGCACAATCCCTTCGAGGACAACGGCATCAAGTTCTTTTCTGCCCGCGGTACCAAGCTGCCGGATGCGGTGGAAGAGGAGATCGAGGCCTGGCTGGATCGTCCGATGACGACCGAGACCTCGCGGCGGCTGGGCAAGGCCAGCCGGGTCGATGACGCCGCCGGGCGCTACATCGAGTTCTGCAAGGCGACGGTCCCCATGACTTTCAGCCTGCGGGGCCTGAAGATCGTGGTGGACTGCGCGCATGGCGCCACCTATCACGTCGCGCCCGCCGTGTTCGACGAGCTGGGCGCCGAAGTCGTGGCCATGGGCAACGCACCGGACGGCTTCAACATCAACGAGGGCGTGGGTGCCACTTCGCCGGCCGCATTGCAGCAGGCGGTGCTGGAGGCCGGCGCGGATCTCGGTATCGCCTTCGACGGAGACGGCGATCGCGTCATCATGGTCGACGAACAGGGCAGGATCGTCGACGGCGATGCCATCCTCTACATCATCGCCCTCTCGCGGCGGCAGTCCGGTCAGCCCGTGGACGCCGTGGTGGGGACCCAGATGACCAATCTCGGCCTGGAGCATGCACTGGCCCGCCACGATATCGCCCTGCATCGCGCCAGGGTGGGCGACCGCTACGTGCTCGAAACGATGGAGCGGG
>JALVEM010000432.1 GCA_027030825.1 Thiohalobacter sp. | reverse complement strand
GCGCAATTCCAGCAGGTGGGAGAGGAAGGGCTGCTCGAGATCGACTTCCTCTTCCGGGCGGGGTGTCTGGCCCTCAGTCATGGGAGGAACGGGCGGGTTTCGGCTCCGGGGCCTGGCCGGCGGCGGGGGCCGTCAGGGCTTCCGGGGCACCGGCAGCGGCGGATTGCGCCGGCTCATCCTGCGTTGCGGCATCGGGCGCCGTGGCGGTGCGGAGCTCCTCGTCGAGCCTGCGCGTCACTTCCTCGAGGGATTCGCGGGTCTCCTCCACGATCTCGTGGACCCCGATGGACTGCTTCTGGGCCTCCAGGGTGCGCTTGAGCTCCTCGGCGGCCAATTCGCGGCGCACCTCCTCCTGGACGCTCTGCAGCGTGCGCCGGGCGCGGCCGACCCAGAGCCCAAGGGTACGCATCAGCCCCGGCAGGCGATCCGGCCCTACCACCAGCAGGGCGATGATCATCACCAGCGAGAGTTCCCAGAAGCCGATGTCGAACATGGCGCGTGCCGGTCAGGCCTTGTCCTTCTCGTGGGTGACCTCGCCCTCGATGGTGGTGCCGCTGCCTTCCTGCTTTTCCAGCTTGGCGGCGGCATCCTTCTCGCCTTCGCTCACCGCATCCTTGAAACCCTTTACGGCATGGCCGAGATCGGAACCCAGATTGCGGATGCGCTTGGCGCCGAACAGCACCAGCACGATGGCGAGGATGATGAGCAACTGCCAGATACTGATTCCCATGTCGTTTCTCCGTGGCGTGACTCAGGTGGAGCGGGCGGCCTTCTCGTCGAGACCGGACAGACCGAAGCGGCGCGCCAGCTCGTCGAGCACCGCATCCGGCCCCAGCCCCTGGTGGGCCAGCATGACCAGCGTGTGGAACCAGAGATCCGCCGTCTCGTAGACCAGATGTTCCGGATCCCCGTCCTTGGCGGCCAGCACAGTCTCCGTCGCCTCCTCGCCCACCTTCTTGAGGATGGCGTCGAGCCCCCTGGCATACAAGCCTGCCACATAAGAGGTTTCCGGGTCCGCCTGCTTGCGGGCCTCGAGCACCTCGGCGAGCCGGGAGAGGATGGATTCACTCATGTCAGGAAACCGCCCGTCATGAAAGTAGGATGGCGGGCCGTGGGGAAATGTTCCCGCCGGACCCGCATGCTCAGGCTATCATACTGAATATCCGGAAAAACTTCATTTATAGATGGATTCCGGATCCTTGAGCACCGGCTCCACCGCCACCCAGCGGCCGTCCTCGAGCCGGTGGAAGAAGCAGCTGCGCCGCCCCGTGTGGCAGGCGATGCCGCCCACCTGATGCACCTTGAGCAGGATCACGTCCCGGTCGCAGTCGGTGCGGATCTCGCGCACATGCTGCACATGGCCTGACTCCTCGCCCTTGCGCCACAGCCGGGCCCGAGAGCGTGACCAGTACACCGCCCGGCCCTCCTCGAAGGTCAGCCGCAGCGACTCCCGGTTCATCCAGGCGAACATCAGCACCTCGCCGGTCTCGGCGTCCTGGGCGATCGCCGGGATCAGCCCGTCATCGGTCCACTTGAGTTCGTCGAGCCAGTCCATGACCCGAATGATACGCCATTCTTGTTATTGAAGGCCGGGTTGCTCACAATCGGCAAGATGGAAACGGAAGAGATCGAGCGCGTCCGGGACGCCCTCGCCCGCCACGAGCATCCGCCGCTGCGCATCGCCCTGCTGTTCGGCTCCCTGGCCGAGGGCCGGGCCCGGCCGGACAGCGACCTGGACGTGGCCGTGGCCGCCGACCGGCCCCTCGATGCCGCACAGAAGCAGTCGCTCATCGAACGCCTGGCCGAAGCCAGCGGCCGCCCGGTGGACCTGATCGACCTGCGCACTGCCGGCGAACCCCTGCTGGGCCGGGCATTGCAGGGCAAGCCACTGCTCATGCGCGACCGGCGCCTGT
>JALVEM010000431.1 GCA_027030825.1 Thiohalobacter sp. | reverse complement strand
GATAGTCGAAGTTGAGCGCCACGAAGCGCTGCCGGGTGCTCTGCTTGAGATCCTTGAGCACGCTCTGGTAGCCGGGATTGTAGGAAATGGCCAGGCAGAACTCCGGGCTGGCCTCGAGGATCTCGCCGAGCTTCTCCATCGGCAGCACCCGGCGGTCGTCGGCCAGCGGGTGGATGACCACCGTGGTGTCCTTGCGGGCCTCGACGATCTCGTCGAGGTAGCAGATGGCGCCGTGGCGCACGGCCCGCGCCAGCGGCCCGTCCACCCACTGGGTGTCGCCGCCGGAGACCAGGAACCGACCGACCAGATCGGATGCCGTCAGGTCGTCGTGACAGGACACCGTGATCAGCGGACGCTTCAGGCGCCAGGCCATGTGCTCCATGAAGCGGGTCTTGCCGCAGCCGGTCGGGCCCTTGAGCAGCACCGGCAGGCGGTTCTTCCAGGCGGCCTCGAAGACCTCGATCTCGTCCCCGACGGGTTCGTAGTAAGGCTCTGTTTCGACAAAGTATTCTTCAGGCTTCAGGGCGCGGGCGCGCACGTGCATGTCTCCTTTCCGGTCCGATGGTGGCTCACTCTACCCGCCGCGGCGGGCCAGCTGCAACAAAGCCCGCAGGCCCCGTGCCGAATTAGGCACCGTTCTCCTCACCCCTCACCCCTCACTCCTCACCCCTCACTCTTTATATAGACATTCTATTTATCTATTTGAAATTTCGATCCTGATACGACCGTCGGGATATGGCGCGCCGCTCCCGGTCGGAGTATCTTTGCACGACCCGAAATCGCGACCCGGGCGGTCACGCAACCCCATTCGGCCCCGGGACGGGCATCACCGGCCCGGTCCAGTGAATTCCGGGAGTCGGCGGCAGCTGCCGGCTCCGGCGGAAGTGGCTCAGAGTCTCACGTTCAACGGTATCCTAGGAGGACATTCCATGCCGGAGGCAATCGCAACCAACCAGACCATACTCGTGGTCGGTGGCGGGATCAGCGGCATGTCCGCAGCGCTGGAAGCAGCCGAATGCGGCAAGCAGGTGATCCTGGTCGAAAAGAACCCCTCGGTAGGCGGGCGCGTCGCCCAGCTCTACAAGTACTTCCCCAAGCTCTGCCATCCCAAGTGCGGGCTGGAGATCAACCTCCGGCGCACCAAGGCCAACAAGAACCTGCGGCTGATGACCATGACCGAGGTGACGGCCATCGAGGGCGAGCCCGGCAACTACAGCGTGACGCTGAAGAAGCACCCGCGCTACGTCAACGAGAACTGCACCGCCTGCGGCGAGTGCGCGCGCGCGGTGGAGGCCGAATTCGACGACGAATACAACTACGGCCTCGGCAAGCGCAAGGGCGCCTACATCCCTCACAACCTGGCCTATCCGCAGCGTTACGTGATCGACCCGCGCATCCTGGGCACGCCCGATGCCGAAAAGGCGAAGGAAGCCTGCAAGTACGACGCCATCGATCTCGACATGCAGCCCGAGGAGACCACCATCACGGTCGGCGCCATCATCTGGGCCACCGGCTGGCGGCCGTATGACGCCAACAGGATCCAGCCCTACGGCTACGACCGCTATCCGAACGTGATCACCTCGGTGGAGTTCGAGCGCATGGCCGATCCCTTCGGCCCCACCGGCGGCAAGATCCTGCGGCCGTCCGACGGCAAGGAGGCGAAGGACATCGCCTTCATCCAGTGCGCCGGCTCGCGCGACCGCAACCACCTCAAGCACTGCTCGCGCATCTGCTGCATGGCCACGCTCAAGCAGACCACCTACCTGCGCGAGAAATACGGCGACGACTACAAGGCCAGCATCTACTACATCGACATCCGCGCCATCGACCGCATCGACGACTTCCACCGCAAGGTGAAGGAAGATCCCAACACGCGGTTCATCAAGTCCAAGGTCGCCAGCATCACCGAGGACAAGGAGACCCGCAATCCCATCCTGCACGGCGTGGACGTCGAGGGCTATCACCGCTACAGCAATCCGCACGATCTGGTCGTGCTCGCGATCGGCATGGAGCCCAGCGTGCCGGCCGACGCCTTCCCGGCGAAGGTGACCTTCAACGAGGAAGGCTTCATCGTCCCCGACGAGGCCAACGGCGCCATCTTCGCCGCCGGCTGCTCGGAGGACGCGCTGGACGTCAACCGGGCGGTGCAGAGCGCCACCGCCGGTGCGCTGCACGCCATCCAGGTCATCAATCGCGTTGCGGGAACGGAGGGCTGAAACCGTGGCTGACATGAAAATCGGAACCTACATCTGCAAGGGCTGCGGTCTGGGCGAGCGCCTGGACTGCGACAATCTGGCCATGATCGCCGAGCGCGAGGGCAAGTCCAACATCGTGCGCCAGCACGACTACCTGTGCAGCGCCGAAGGCGTGAAGATGATCCAGGACGACATCGACAACGAGGGCGTCAACCACCTGGTCATCGCCGCCTGCTCGAGGCGGGCCAAGACCGAGGCCTTCGACTTCGACGGCGTGGCCGTCTCCCGCGTCAACCTGCGCGAGGGCGTCATCTGGGTACGGCCCGACGAGGAGGAGCTGCGCGAGACCACCCAGGAGATGGCCGCCGACTACATCCGCATGGGCTGCGCCGAGACCCGGCACATGACCCCGCCGCATCCGAACGAGAACCGCGGCCACGAGGAACGCGTGCTGGTCGTCGGCGGCGGCGTCTCCGGCATGAAGGCCGCCCTCGAGGCCGCCAACGCCGGCTATCCGGTGACCCTAGTCGAGAAGTCCGGCCGCCTGGGCGGCGCCATGGCCGACGTCTGGAAGGACATCCCGACCAAGGCCCCCTTCGACGTGCTGGTGGAATCCCCGGTCGCCGGCATGGCGAAGGAGATCGAGGAACACCCCAACATCACGGTCTACCTCAATGCCCACATCTCCCGCACCTCAGGCGCGCCGGGCCGCTTCTCGGCCGACATCAGCGTGGAGTCCGGCAGCACGGTGACCGAGAACTTCGGCGCCATCATCCAGGCCTCCGGCTTCAAGCCCTATGATCTCGCCAACCTGCCCGAGATGGGCGGCGGCAAGATCCCCGACGTGGTCGACCAGATGGGGCTCGAGAAGCTGGCCATCGAGGCCGACGGCGGCCCCATCAAGCGGCCCTCGGACGGCAAGGCGGTCGAGAAGGTCATCTTCGTCCAGTGCGCCGGCCAGCGCAGCGACAAGGAAGGCCACCTGCCCTACTGCTCCGGGCACTGCTGCATGACCTCCATCAAGCAGGCCATGTACTTCAAGGACCAGAACCCGGACATCGAGACCATCATCCTGTTCGACGACCTGCGCACCCCGGGCGCCCCGGGCGAGGACTTCTACCGCGCCGGCCAGGACAAGGAGATCACCTTCCGCAAGGGCAAGGTCGCCGAGGTGGTCGCCGACGGCAACGGCGGCGTCAAGGTCACCTTCAAGGATCTGATCCTCAACGAGGACGACACCGAACATGCCGATCTGGTGGTGCTCGCCACCGGCATGGTGCCGAACGCCGGCGTCAACATCGACCTGCCGGTCACCGAGGAAGAGGAAGCCTCCGAGGGCGAAGGCGAGGGCGAGGAAGCCGCCGCCGAGGTGAGCGTCCCGGTCGAGTCCATCCTCAACCTGACCTACCGGCAGGGACCGGACGTGCCGCAGCTCAAGTACGGCTTTGCGGATTCGCACTTCATCTGCTTCCCGTACGAGACGCGCCGCACCGGCATCTACACCACCGGCCCGGTGCGCCGGCCGATGGACGTCGCCCAGGCCCTCGAGGACGCCACCGGCGCCGCGCTCAAGGCCATCCAGGCCATCGAGAACGCCAAGCTGGGCCGGGCCGCGCATCCGCGCTCGGGCGACCTGTCCTATCCCTCGTTCCGCAAGGAAGGCTGCACCCAGTGCAAGCGCTGCACCGTGGAATGCCCGTTCGGCGCCATCGACGAGGACGAGCAGCGCTATCCGGTGTTCAACGAGTCGCGCTGCCGCCGCTGCGGCACCTGCATGGGCGCCTGCCCGGTGCGCGTGATCTCCTTCGAGAACTACTCGGTGGATACCGTCGGCCAGCAGATCAAGAACGTCGACATCCCCGACGAGTTCGACGAGAAGCCGCGCATCCTGGTGCTGGCCTGCGAGAACGACGCCTACCCGGCGCTCGACATGGCCGCCATGCAGGGCATCCACTACAGCCAGTGGGCGCGCGTCATCCCGGTCCGCTGCCTGGGCTCGGTCAACACCATCTGGGTGACCGACGCGCTCAACAGCGGCTACGACGGCGTCATCCTCATGGGCTGCCAGAAGGGCGAGAACTACCAGTGCCACTTCGTGAAGGGTTCGGAGATGGCCCATTACCGCATGAGCAAGATCGACGACACGCTCACGCAGCTCAACCTCGAGAAGGAACGCGTGCAGACCTACGAGGTTGCGATCACCGACATCGAGCGTGCGCCCAAGCTCATCAACGACATGGCGGAACTGATCGACGAGATCGGCCAGAGCCCCTTCAAGTTCTAGGAGCGAGATCATGACCGACTACAACCAGCAGATGATCGAGAAGTACCGTGGCAACTTCCTCAAGGAGGTCGAGCACAACGTCGAGGAAGGCGAGTGGGTCAAGATGTGCATGCAGTGCGGGGTCTGCTCCGGCTCCTGCCCGCTGGGCCCCCACTGGGAGCACCCGCCGCAGGAGATCTTCATGATGATCCGTGCCGGCAAGCGCGACGAGGTGCTCAAGTCCGATTCCATGTGGATGTGCACCTCCTGCTACAACTGCATCGCCCGCTGTCCGCGCGGCCTGCCCATCACGCACATCATGCACGGGCTCGCCACCTACGCGAAGCGGCTGGGCCTGGTGCCCAAGGAGCAGCCCACGGCGAAATTCGCCCAGCTGTTCTGGGACAACCTCACCAAGACCGGCCGCGTCAACGAGCTCAAGCTCGGCCTGGCGCTGTACTTCAAGGTGGGCGAAGGGCTCAAGACCGCGCTCGAGAACAAGGACCTGGGCCTGGCCATGATCAAGGCCAAGCGCATGAACCCGTTCGAGATCATCGGCGGCCACAAGTGCAAGGACATCAAGGGCCTGCATGCCATCCTCGCCAAGGCCGAGGAGATCGAGGAACGCAAGATCGGCATGAAGGCCTGAGAGAGGAGACAATTCCATGGCAAAGAAATCCTATTCCTTCTATCCGGGCTGTTCCTCGCAGAAGGCGGCCTCGGCATCCAACTACCAGGTGTCCGTCAACGCCATGTGCGAGGTGCTGGACATCGAACTGAACGAGATTCCGGACTGGAACTGCTGCTCCGCCTCCATCGGCTATGCCGGTGGCGGCGAGCTGCCGCGACTGGCGCTCTCGGCGCGCAACATGGCGCTCTCCGAGCAGGCGCATCCGGACCAGGACATCGTCGCCACCTGCGCGGCCTGCTGGCTGGCCACCAAGGAGACCCAGGAGCGCCTGCACGCCGACGAGGAGCTCATGAAGGAGACCAACGAGGCCCTGGCCGCGGCCGGCCTCAAGGTCCAGGCCAACAAGAAGGTGCGCCACATGGTCGAGGTGCTGATCGAGGACTTCGGCTACGAGGAACTCGGCAAGCACGTCAAGAAGCCGCTCGAAGGCATGAAGATCGCCGGCTACGTCGGCTGCCAGACCAACCGCCCCTTCGGCATCGCCGGCGAGTCCTTCGAAAACCCGAAGTATCTCGACAAGATGATCGAGACCGTCGGCGCCGAGCCGGTGGAGAACTACGAGAAGAAGGTCTCCTGCTGCGGCGGCGCGCTCGCCTTCTCCGAGCCGGACAAGAGCCAGGCACTCATCAAGGACATCATCGAGGCCGCCTACGACGGCGGCGCCGAGATGATCGTCACCCCCTGCCCGGTGTGCCAGATGAACGTCGAGGTCTATCAGGACCAGATCAACAAGAAGTTCGGCACCAAGTTCAAGATGCCGGTGGTCTACTACTCGCAGCTCCTGTCCGTGGCCTACGGCAAGAGCGCCAAGGAAGCCGGCCTCGACGGCCAGGTGGTCCCGGCCAAGAAGCTCGAGGAGATCGCCAACAAGTAATCCGGCATCCGACCGGGACACGGAAAAGGCAGCCTGCGGCTGCCTTTTCTTTTTTCCGAACTGTCCAGTTGACGTTGAAGCTTACGATTGAACAACAGGGCATCGATCACCTTGATCTCGTGCTCGACCGTTTACCCGGGGAAAATTTATACGACCAAACAAGATTAATAAACCCGAACCAAAAAGCCAGACTGCCGCTGGTACAGGGACGGAACTTACAGTAGAAAAATGAATATCATCTAATGCAAAATCATTACCCCCTATTGCGGTATTCTGGTTAATAATACGCAAGTCAACAGTCGTATTTGATCCTGAATTCCAGGTTGTGCTTATAAATTGCCATTGGCCCGCAGGAAATGCTGTAGAAATCACCCCCAGTGACTCCGTTGTAGATCCAACAATGGAAAATTCGAGAACGGCTGGACTATTTGTGCCGGTGTAGCCCGGTGTACAGCATACATTCATTGCCCATGCCTCAAAGAAATAATCCACACCGGGTTCTACGGGTATCGATGTTGATTCCCATATAATACTTTCTGCGGCTGGATCACCATTGCCAACATACATATTTCCTGTTCCACTAGTATGATCGCCGACCGAAACGAAAAATCTGTTCCATGGAAATGGGTTTGTGCGAACCGTATATTGCGCCTCTGCTGTATTCTCTGTTGGGGTATATGCGTAGTCCGAGCTGAAGGCAACATTACCAAGTTCAAAGTCACCGTTCGCGACTAGATTTACTGGTGCACCAGATGCTGCCTGTGAGGTTGCCATTAGGATGAGGATGTTACCAATTGTTGGCAGCAGGTAATGTCTGTACATGTCATTCTCCTTTCTAAAGTCATTTAGCCTAACGATTATGCTCATGGGACAGTAAACAAGCGGCGCGATTTTTACGCAGGCAAAAAGCGTGACGCGTTTTGACGGTCCCCCCGCAGCGTATTGTTAGATTTAGCTGCACCACACTTGCTTCGGGCGATAACCCCTGGACTGCAGGAATGTCGGCATCGTCGCCGGTTTGCGGTATGACTGGCCTCAAAACCCGGGATGGCACGGGCCCCACAACCGAAGCTTTTTTCTCTCCAGGGCCAGCGGTCTCGGAGTGGATTTTGTCTCAGGCTACCACTGAACCTCTTTGAGGAAAAGGTTTTTTGGCAATGAGACAAGAACTGCCTCTCCTACGAGGCCATTGTCAAGCCCCTGTCCGGCCTCGGGGAAAATAAGCAGGATTGTAGTTTTCTGGCCTTAAAAATAACGAAGGCTCTGCTCACCAAATGGTGTTACCCCGCTTCAGTGGACAGTTCCATATTTGTTGCCTGAGCTCCACCCTTATGCCGTGCATGCTGCCGTTCTAAGCTGATCGCGACAGATATCCCAGCGCTGAGTACCGGCGATGCGGGTTGTACCAATCCTCGATGAACTCGAAGATGGCATGCTTGTTAACGGAACTGTAAAACCGACCCACCCTGGAAACTGAAAATTGACCCGTAAGCTTCCCCGAATTTCAGACAGGTGAAAAGTAGAGCTTTCTGGCAATATTACGTCAGGAGGTTCAGATGAAGAAGTCACGATTCACGGAAAGCCAGATCGTCGCGATCCTTCGGGAAGCGGACGCCGGGATGAAGGTAAAGGACATTTGCCGCAAGTACAGGATCTCGGATGCCACCTACTACAACTGGAAAGCCAAGTATGGAGGCATGGGGGTGTCGGAATTGAAG
>JALVEM010000430.1 GCA_027030825.1 Thiohalobacter sp. | reverse complement strand
GACGGCCAGGTGGTGGTGCTCGGCGGACTCATCAGCGACCAGCTCACCGAATCGGTGCAGAAGGTGCCCCTGCTGGGCGATCTGCCGGTGCTCGGAAACTTCTTCAAGTCCCGCCGCACCACCAAGACCAAGCGCAACCTGATGGTCTTTCTGCGGCCGGTGATCCTGCGCGATGCCGCCACCGAGACGCGCATATCGGGTGACAAGTACAACTTCATCCGTGGCCTGCAGCTCGAGGAACGCCGTCGCGGCATCGAGCTGATGCCGGACAAGGCCGCCCCCCTGCTGCCGGAATTCGGCAAGGGACATTCGCTCAGTGAACGTGACACCGACCCCGATCGCGGGCAAGAGGCAGAGTAACGGTAACAGCGATGGCAGGCATGGAACAGCGCCGGGACGAGCAGCCCGGCACGGACCGGGAAGACGCGCAGGGGCAGGAGACGCTGCCCTCGTTCGCCTATGCCAAGCGGCACGGTGTGCTCGTCACCGGAATCGAGGACGACCGGGTCGACGTCAAGGTGCGCCCGGATGTCTCCATGACGGCGCTCGCCGAGCTCCGGCGCGTGCTCGGCAGGCCCCTGCGGGTGGAGAGGATCCCTGCCGAGCAGTTCGACGCCGAACTGGCCAGCGCCTATCAGAAGGGGTCCTCCCAGGCTGCGCTGGCCATGGAGGACATCAGCGAGAGCGGCGAGGATCTCTTCAAGGTCGCCCAGGCACTGCCCGAGCCCGAGGATCTGCTCGATTCCGAGGACGATGCGCCCATCATCCGGCTGATCAACGCCATCCTCACCGAGGCGATCAAGGAAAACGCCTCGGATGTGCACATCGAGACCTACGAGACGCGCATGGTGGTGCGCTTCCGGGTCGACGGCGTCATGCGCGAGGTGCTCGAGCCGCCCCGCGCGCTGGCGCCCCTGCTGGTCTCGCGCATCAAGGTCATGGCGCGTCTCGACATCGCCGAGAAGCGCCTGCCGCAGGACGGACGCATCTCGCTGCGACTGGCGGGACGCGCCGTCGACGTGCGCGTCTCGACACTGCCTTCCGGGCACGGCGAGCGGGTGGTGATGCGACTGCTCGACAAGCAGGTCGGGCGCCTGGATCTCGAGCATCTGGGCATGTCGCCCGAGACCCATGCGACGGTCGATCGCCTCATCCGCCGTCCGCACGGCATCATGCTGGTCACCGGACCGACCGGTTCCGGCAAGAGCACCACTCTCTATGCCGTGCTGCAGAAGCTCAACGACAACACGCGCAACATCCTGACGGTGGAGGACCCGATCGAATACTACATCGACGGCATCGGCCAGACCCAGGTCAACACCAAGGTGGACATGAGCTTCGCACGCGGCCTGCGCGCCATCCTTCGCCAGGATCCGGACGTGGTGATGGTCGGCGAGATCCGCGACCTGGAGACCGCCGAGATCGCCGTGCAGGCGTCGTTGACCGGGCACCTGGTGCTCTCCACCCTGCACACCAACAGCGCCGTGGGCGCCGTGACCCGCCTGCGCGACATGGGCGTGGAACCCTTCCTGGTCTCATCGAGCCTCATCGCCGTGATCGCCCAGCGGCTCGTGCGCCTGCTGTGCCCGGAGTGCAAGACCGCCTACGAGGCTTCCGAGCGTGACTGCGAGGTGCTCGGCGTGCCGGCCGATGCCCCGCCCACGCTCTATCGCGCCGTCGGCTGCAAGGCCTGCAACCAGACCGGGTATCAGGGCCGCAGCGGCATCTACGAGCTCATCGAGATCGACGAGCAGATGGCCCGCATGATCCACGACGGCATCGGCGAGCACGAGATGGAAGCCTACGTGCGCACCCAGACCCCGAGCCTCCGCGAGGACGGGGTGCGGCGGGTGCTGGCCGGTGACACCACGCTCGAGGAAGTGCTGCGCGTGACCCGGGAGAGCTGAGCCGCACGCCATGGGCG
>JALVEM010000429.1 GCA_027030825.1 Thiohalobacter sp. | reverse complement strand
GTCACCAGCGGCGGTGTCTCGGTCGGCGAGGCCGACTACGTCAAGGAGACGGTCGAGCGCATGGGCGAACTGCATCTCTGGCGCATCCGGATGAAGCCCGGCAAGCCGCTCGCCGTCGGGCGCATCGACGGGACCCTGTTCTTCGGGCTGCCCGGCAATCCGGTCTCGACGCTCGTGACCTTCCTCCAGTTCGTGCGCCCGGCACTGGAAGCGCTCGGCGGCACGCAACCGCGCCCCCTGCCCCGACTTCGGGTGCCCCTGGCAGAGGACATCCGCCGCAGCCCGGGCCGCCAGGAATACATGCGGGGCCGGCTGGAACACGCTGCCGGGGGCGGTCTGAGCGTGCGCCGCACCGGCGCCCAGGGATCGCACGTGATGACCTCGTTCCGGGACGCCGACTGCTTCATCGTGCTGCCACCCGAAGCCGGCTGCATTCCCGCGGGCACCGAGGTGGACGTGGAACTGCTCGGGGGCATTCTCTGACCCCGTTCCCGGATGAGACTTTCCGGATGAAACCGGCGGGCGGCGACCCCATTTACTACAAGGGTGCAGCCTGAAGATACCAGGAAGAGCAAGGAGCACGGGTAGATGACAGAACACCTGGAGAGCGCGACCCCGACCGAGAGTGGCAGCCGGGCCGAGGAGGTGGCTGCCAATGGAGAGCTCGTCCGCCCGGAAGACGTGCTGCCCAACACGCTGCATGTGCTGCCACTGATCGAACGGCCCTTCTTTCCGGCCCAGGGCGTGCCCATCCTCATGAACGACGATCCCTGGCTCGGGACCCTCACCGCCGTGGGCGAGACGGCCCACCATCTGGTGGGACTGCTGCTGGTGAAGCCCGGCACGGACGCCGAAAAGGCCGGGCCGGCGGACTTCCATGCCATGGGCACGGTGGTGCGGGTGCATCACCCCATGCGCAACGAAGGCAAGATCCAGTTCATCGCCGAAGGCATTCGGCGGTTCCGGGTGCTCGACTGGCTGTCCGACCGGCCGCCCTTCCTCGTCCGGGTGGACTATCCGGAAGACATCCTCGGCGACCCGGACCAGCTCAAGGCCTACGCCATCGCCATCATCAACACCCTCAAGGAGCTGGTGCCGCTCAATCCGCTCTACAGCGAGGAGCTGAAGTTCTTCCTGAACCGCTTCAATCCCAACGAGCCCTCCTCGCTCACCGACTTCGCCGCCAGCCTCACCACGGCCTCCGCCGAGGAGTTGCAGGAAGTGCTCGACACCGTGGACGTCCTCGAGCGGATGAAGAAGGTGCTGGTGCTGATCAAGAAGGAACTCGAGGTCGCCCGCCTGCAGGTGGAGATCCGCCAGCAGGTGGAAGAGAACCTCTCCGAGCAGCAGCGCAAGTTCTTCCTGCGCGAACAGCTCAAGGCCATCCAGCAGGAACTCGGCATCGAGAAGGACGACAAGACCGCCGACATCGAGCGCTTCGAGGAACGCATGAAGGCGCTCGAACCGCCGGAACAGGTACGGGAGCGGTTCGATGAGGAGATCCAGAAGCTCTCGGTGCTGGAATCCGGATCACCGGAATACGCGGTCACCCGCAACTACCTGGACTGGCTGACCAGCATGCCCTGGGGCCGGCTGTCCGAGGACAATCTCGATCTCGATCACGCCAGGGCAGTGCTCGACGAGGATCACGACGGGCTGGAGGACATCAAGCAGCGCATCATCGAATTCCTGGCGCTCGCCCGCATCCGCGGCGAGGTCGCCGGCTCCATCCTGCTGCTGGTCGGGCCGCCCGGTGTCGGCAAGACCTCCATCGGCCGCTCCATCGCCCGGGCGCTGGGGCGTCGCTTCTATCGCTTCAGCCTGGGCGGCATGCGCGACGAATCCGAGATCAAGGGGCATCGCCGCACCTACATCGGCGCCATGCCGGGCAAATTCGTCCAGGCGCTCAAGGAAGCCGGCGTGGCCAACCCGGTGATCATGCTCGACGAGATCGACAAGATCGGGGCCTCCTATCTGGGCGATCCCGCCTCCGCCCTGCTCGAGGCGCTCGATCCCGAGCAGAACAGCGAATTCCTGGACCACTATCTCGACGTGCGCGTGGATCTCTCGCGGGTGCTCTTCATCTGCACGGCCAACCAGCTCGACACCATCCCGGCGCCGCTGCTGGATCGGATGGAGATCATCCATCTGGCCGGCTACATCACCGAAGAGAAGATCCGGATCGCGAAGAACCACCTCTGGCCACGCATCCTGCGCGACGCCGGCATGGCCCCGGGCAGCATCCGCATCACGGATGCGGCACTCAGGCGCATCATCGAAGGCTACGCCCGCGAGGCCGGCGTGCGGAACCTGGAGAAACGCCTGCGCAAGATCCTGCGCAAGATCGCCGTGAGCCAGGTGGAGGCGGACGGCAGACCGCGCAAGCGGCAGATCGGGGTGGGCGACATCGAAGGTTTTCTCGGCAAGCCGGTATTCACGAAGGAGAAGCCCTTCACGGGCGTCGGCATCGTCACGGGACTGGCCTGGACGCCGCTGGGCGGCGCCACGCTCAACATCGAGGCGACCCTCGTGCACACCAAGCACCGGGGCTTCAAGCTGACCGGCCAGCTCGGCGACGTCATGAAGGAGTCCGCCGAGATCGCCTACAGCTACATCGCCTCCCACCTGAAGGAGTTCGGCGGCGATCCTGCCTTCTTCGACGAGGCCTTCGTGCACCTGCACGTGCCGGAAGGCGCCACGCCCAAGGACGGCCCGTCGGCCGGCATCACCATGGCCACCGCCCTGCTGTCACTGGCGCGCAACGACCGCATACGCCGGCCGCTGGCCATGACCGGCGAGCTCACGCTCACGGGCCGCGTGCTGCCTGTCGGTGGTATTCGCGAGAAGATCGTGGCCGCCCGGCGCAACGGCATTCACGAGGTTATCCTGCCGGATGGCAACAGGCGCGACTACGACGAGCTGCCGTCACACGTCACGGAGGGCCTGACGGTCCATTTCGTGAAGAATTATCGGGAAGTGGCAAGAATCGCCTTCGATCTGTGACAGGCTTCCGGCAGCCCGTCAACCACCCGCACCTTCCTGCTGCTGTTCGGCGATCTGCCGGCGCACTTCGTCCATGTCCAGCGCCCTGGCCTTCTCGACCAGTTCCGCAAGGGCATTCGCCGGCAGCATGCCCGGCTGGGCGAAGATGATGATTCGCTCGCGGAAGATCATGAGGGTGGGAATCGAGCGGATCTGGAAGTGGGCGGCCAGTTCCTGCTCCTCTTCCGTATTGACCTTGGCGAAGACGACATCGTCGTGCTTCTCGGATTCGGCCTCGAAGATGGGCGCGAAACTCCGGCAGGGCGCACACCAGGGTGCCCAGAAGTCCACCAGCACGAGATCGTTGTTGGAGATGACTTCGTCGAAATTGTCCTTGGTCAGTTCTACCGTTGCCACAGGGGGGTCTCCAGTATGAAGGGTTGAGTCGATCGAGTATAAAACAAAAATCATTCGAGCAGCGTGCGCAGCTGCGCCGGTGTCTGCAGACGTGTGGCCACATGCACCACCCGGCCCTCGCGCACCACCACCCAGGCCGGCAACGCCGGCGGATCGAGCGCCCGAACGAGCTCCGGATGATCGCCCGCGGCGAGCGGAATCACCCTGTCCTCTTTCGCCATCAGGCGACCGAGCGGAGAGGCGGGATCCGGCCCTTCATGGGCCAGGCACAGCACCAGATGCCGATGCTTTCGCAGGCGCTCGCCCAGGATCGCCTCGAGTTCCGGCAGGAAACGACCCTGCCCACGGCGCAGAAACAGGGCGGGCAGAAAATGCAACAGTGCCGCAATCACACCGCCGCCGAAGACCAGCGGCCATCCCCAGTCCATGTTCGGGATCACCTCCAGCGAACCGCTGACGGGGATTGAAGCACAGGCGGGCGCGAATTGGCTTGATCCGCGTCATGAAAGCGCCCGCAGGCCGGCGGTTCACTCTTCAGCCGACCGACCCGCCCGGGCGAGCTTGTCCTCGTCTTCGATCTTGTAGGTCATGTCGATCTCGATCCGGTCGCGCCCGAGCCGCTTGGCGCGATAGAGCGCCTTGTCGACCCGTTCCATGAAGGCGCTCGGCGTCTCGCCCGGCTTGTAGAGCGCCAGGCCGGCGGAGAAAGTGGGCACCGGATGGATGTCGCCGTTGCTCTGCCAGCGGGTCTCCCGGCAGCGCCGCTGGACCTTCTCGAGCGCCCGGCGCGCACCTTCCAGGTCGGTATTGGGCAGCAGCACGGCGAATTCCTCGCCGCCGTATCGCGCCACGAGGTCGTGATGACGGAAGATCGAGAGAATGTTCCGCGCGTACACGCGCAGCACTTCGTCACCGGCGGCATGGCCATAGCGATCGTTGACCTCCTTGAAGAAATCGAGGTCGATCAGCACCAGCGAGAGCGGGAATCCGTAGCGCTTGGCGCGGGCCACCTCGTCTTCCAGCCGGCGCAGAAAGGCCCGCCGGTTGGAGAGCCCGGTGAGCTCGTCGGTGAGGCTCAGAAGCCGCGTGCGGATCAGCTCGTCGCTGAGCTGGCGGCTGTCCTGTTCCAGCATGCGCAGGTATTCCTGGGTGGCGTCCATCCGCTCGACCAGCTTGCGATGGCCCTCCCGCAGCTTTTCCACTTCGCGGATGAGCGTCCAGCGCAGGTCCTCGAGGTTTTCGATCTCGCCGGCCTGCTGGAGCTCGTTGAGCACCACCTCGAGCAGTACGCCGAACTCCTGGTTGCGGGCGATGGCGGATTCCACCTCCCGATCGAGATCGGCCTGCAGGGCCTGAATGCCGTTGGTGCGCAGCAGCTCTCCCTCGTCGCCGGCCGGAGATTCGGGCGCGCCGCCCGCCGCCGGCGAAGGAGCCTCCGGGGCCGGTTGCTCGCGACGGCGCAGCCGCGGCGGCCGCACGCCCGCCGAAGTGCGCGCCGCTGCCCCGGCCTCCCGGGCCGCACCGGCTCCGGTGGCCGTCTCGGCGGGCTTCCCGGGCGCCTTTCCGGTGGCCGGCGCAGCCGGCGGCACCGACTCGAGGATGCCGAAACTCGCGAGCAGGGGTTCTAGAATCGCCTTCTGCAGGTGCTCGTCGGGCACCGGATTGAGCAACAGCTGCGCCACCAGCTCGCGCATGCGGTCGAATTCCGAGGCATGCAGGGGCGGGCGCAACCGGGTTCTCAGCAGCTGCAGGTGGACACGCAGCGGGGAGTCGGGCGCCAGCTGCAAGGCCCAGCCATCGAGCAGGAGATCGATGATGGCGGCATAGAGTTCGATGGATTCCTCGGTCTCGCGTTGCCAGGCATCGAGCATCTGCGCGACCTGGTCATGGACCACGCGACCCGCGGCACTCTGTCGAAGCCCACCCAGAAGCGAGAGGATCTTCTGCCTGAGGGTATCCCCGCCAGCCGATTGTCGTTCGAACGCATTGGCCATATGGTGGCTTCTCCACACCACATCCCTGTGTGAAGTCATTGACGCGGTCCTGCTTCATTCACGACCGCCCGATGCGAACGGCGCGGACTGCAAGGGGTGAGCTTCCTCGGATGCTGCTTGATTATGGTCTGGAGGGCAGCGTCCTCGCGTCTGTCCTTACCCGTTCTAAATTAACGGGTTTGAAGCCCGCAGACAACGGCTGAAGACAGACCCGGACGGTGCGCTGTCCTCGAGGCATCCGGCACACCGTTGCCAGGAAACAACGTCATGACTGTGAACTCTATCACGGAAAACACCCTGTATCCATGGAACATGCTGATTTTCCTGAATATCCCGTCCATCACGACCTTGAGGCGCGATCAGGCGCGGATGATCCGCCCGTCAGCGTGTTCAGTGACGTTTCCTGTCAATTCGGGCCATCCTCGTCTCCGTCCGGAAAAGGAAAACCGGCAACGAATGCCGGTTTCCTGACGCTTTCCGGGCCCCGAACGGGTGTTCAGGAGACACCAAGGGCCTTGAATATGGCATCTCTGACGGACTCGACACTGCCGCTGCCGTCGATGCGGATGTACTTCGGCGCCTCCGGATCGCCGCTCTCGGCCCACTTGCGATAGAACTCGACCAGCGGCTCGGTCTGCTCGTGATAGACCTCCAGCCGCTTGCGGACGGTCTCTTCCCTGTCGTCGTCGCGCTGGATCAGGGGCTCGCCGGTGACGTCGTCCTTGCCCTCTTCCTTCGGCGGATTGAAGATCACGTGATAGGTTCGACCGGATGCCGGGTGCACCCGCCGTCCGCTCATGCGCCGGATGATCTCCTCGTCGTCCAGCGTGATCTCGATCACGGCATCGATCCTGATGCCCATTTTCTTCAGCGCCTCGGCCTGCGGCACGGTGCGCGGGAAGCCGTCGAGCAGAAAGCCCTTCTCACAATCCGGCTGGCTGATCCTCTCCCTGACCAGATCGAGGATGAGGTCGTCGGGCACCAGCCCGCCTTCGTCCATGATCTTCTTGGCCTTCTTGCCCAGTTCGGTGCCGGCGGCCACGGCGGCGCGCAGCATGTCGCCGGTCGAGATCTGCGGGATGCCCAGTTTTTCCTTGATGAACTGGGCCTGGGTGCCCTTGCCGGCGCCCGGCGGGCCCAACAGGATGATGCGCATGCTCTTCTCCTCGGGTCGTGTCGTATGTCAGTGGAAAGATACCGAATGGCCCGGGAGTATCCCGCCCGCGGGTGGGTTTTTCAAGCCGGGGCAGCTGGGAAGCTCGAAGCTCGAAGTTGGAAGACTGGCCAGCCGCGCTGGCCGGAATTCAGAATTCAGGAGCAAGAAGCTGAAAGGTTGCGACTGCCTCGATCATGGCCTCCGACGGCTCGTGGTGCTCGGCATCGCCGAGTCGGTCGCGCCCGAGACTGCCGCAACCATTTCGCTCATCGGGTCATCCCGAAAGCCCGCGCAGCACCCACTCCGAGTCATCCCGGAAGCCCGCGCTTACCCCCCTTATTGTCATCCCGGAACCGCGCGCTTGCCCCCCTTATTGTCATCCCGGAACCGCGCGCTTGCCCCCCTTATTGTCATCCCGGAACCGCGCGTAGCGCGGTATCCGGGATCCAGGAAAAGCATCAGCCCACGCAGCACGAATCGGCGTGGTTTCTGGATTCCGGCTCGCACTCGCCCCGCTCGCTTGGCCGGAATGACGAAAGAGAAGACACCGCTTGGCCGGAATGACGAAGAAACTGCTCGCCCGGAATGACTCCACCTCCCAAGTCATCCCGGAAGCCCGCGCAGCGGGCTATCCGGGATCCAGGAAAAGACCCGGCCTTGGCCGCAACAATCAGCGTGGTTTCTGGATTCCGGGTCTCGCTTCGCTCGCCCGGAATGACGGAGGAGAAAAATTGCTCACCCGAATGACAGAGGAGAAAAACCACACGCCCAGAATGACGGGCAGAGAGCGACCTTCCAGCTCCTGCTTCTGAATTCTGAATTCTGGATTCTGAATTCCTAAACCCCTCTGCGTACTCTGCGCCTCTGCGCGCTCTGCGTCATGTAACGAGGTTTCCTTCAGGCACCCATTTTCACGGGTTTCATGGATTCCATGGCCATCCCCCTCTGCACGACCGGATCAGCCATGCAGGCTTCTCGCCATCGCATCCAGATCGCTGCCCTTCTCCATGAGCGCATCCAGCGCCCTTCGGCACTGTGCTTCCTCCAGACCCGTCGCCGCAAGCGAGGTCTCGGGCAGGGCAGCATCCGGGGCGTCGCCGATGCCCACCCCCTTGAGCAGATGATCCACCACCAGCACGAGATGCGAGTAGGCGGCGAACGGTCCCTCGTATTCCGGATTGTGATGCTCTCTCAGGCTGGTGACGATCTCGCCGGGCATGCCCCAGGACTGCATCAGCCAGGCAC
>JALVEM010000428.1 GCA_027030825.1 Thiohalobacter sp. | reverse complement strand
CCCGGGACGACAAGAATGATCCTGATTTCAGATGGTGGCGGCCATGACGAATGTCAACCTGGCGACCTGCCGATCTTGAAAACCCGCGGGACGGACACATTTCCGATTTCAGAAATTCAGCATTGCCACGGGATGGCAAGGAGTGTCACAGCATGTCACGCATCAGACCCCCGGCGGTGGCCGGCGCCTTCTATCCGGACGACCCGGCCGAACTGGCGGCGATGATCGACGCCTTTCTGGCACAGGCCGATGCCGACGGACCGGCGCCCAAGGCGCTCATCGCACCCCATGCCGGCTACGTCTATTCCGGACCGATCGCCGCCAACGCCTATGCACCGCTGCGCAGCAAGGCCGGCGAAATCAAGCGTGTGGTGTTGCTCGGTCCCTCGCACCGGGTCCCGTTCCGGGGCATCGCCGCCCCGACGGTCGACTATTTCCGCACGCCCCTGGGCGACATCCCGATCGACAAGGCGGCCATCCAGGCCATCGCCGATCTGCCGCAGGTGAGCCTGCGTGACGATGCGCATGCCTGGGAGCACAGCCTGGAGGTCCACCTCCCCTTCCTGCAACGGGTGCTTGGAGACACCTTCACGCTGGTGCCGCTGGTGGTTGGCGATGCCACCTACGAGGAAGTCGAAGAGGTCCTGAACCGCCTGTGGGACGGTGACGAGACCCTGATCGTGATCAGTTCCGATCTGAGTCACTATCACGACTATGTCACCGCACGACGGCTGGATACGGCCACCTCGGCCGCCATCGAGGCGCTGGATCCCTACGCCATCGACTACGAACAGGCATGCGGGCGCATCCCGGTCGGCGGTCTGCTGCTGGCCGCCCGGGATCACGGGCTGCACGCGCGGACGATCGACCTGAGGAACTCGGGTGACACGGCCGGCCCAAAGGACCAGGTCGTGGGGTACGGTGCCTATGCCTTCGCATGAATACGGTCCGGACCAGCGGCGCACGCTGCTCGCCGTGGCGCGTGAATCCATCCGTCACGGCCTGGAAACCGGACGCCCGCTCACCGTCGACGTGAGCGCATTCGATCCCGCGTTGCAGAAGGAACGCGCCTCCTTCGTCACCCTCAACGAGCGCGGCGAGCTTCGCGGCTGCATCGGCTCGCTCGAGGCCTATCGTCCGCTGGTGGCGGACGTGGCAGAGAACGCCTTCAACGCCGCTTTCCGCGACCCGCGCTTTCCGCCCGTCACTCCCGACGAGTTCGATGCGCTGCGAATCCACATCTCCGTGCTCTCGCCGCCCGAGCCCATGGAATTCCGCGACGAGGCCGACCTGCTGGCGCAGATCCGCCCCGGCATCGACGGGCTGATCCTGGAAGACGCCGGGCGACGCGGCACCTTCCTCCCTTCGGTGTGGGAGCAGCTGCCCGACCGGCGCCAGTTCCTGGCGCATCTGAAGCTCAAGGCCGGCCTGCCGCCCGACCACTGGTCCCCTACCCTGCGGGTATGGCGCTACACCACGGAGTCGTTCGGCGAGGACGATCCAAACCTTGTCATTCCGGGCGAGCCGAAGGCAAGACCCGGAACCCAGTGACCCGGCTACCCTTGCCAGCGTGGCTGCATCCATTCCTGGATTCCGGATCGGTGCTGCGCACCGTCCGGAATGACTGGAAGTGCGGATTCCGGACAAGCGCTGCGCGTTTTCAGGAATGACGGTAGAGATGGATCCCGGATAGCCCGCTTCGCGGGCTTCCGGAATGACGATGAAGAGTCTGCGGGCTTCCGGAATGACGATGAAGAGTCTGCGGACTTTCGGGATGACGATGAAGAGTCTGCGGGCTTCCGGAACGACTCCCCCTTGTCATTCCGGCCAAGCGACCACTTTTTCGTCATTCCGGGCGAGCGAAGCGAGACCCGGAATCCAGAGACCACGCTGATCTCTGCCACCGTGGTGCATCCCTTTCCTGGATTC
>JALVEM010000427.1 GCA_027030825.1 Thiohalobacter sp. | reverse complement strand
GCTGGGCGTCGGTGAAGGTCTCGTGCCGCAGACCTTCGGCGCGGATGGTGCTGATCGGCAGGAAGCGCCGGCGCTCGGGCACCCAGGCGTGCGCCTCGACCGGCACCATCTCGATGCCGAGATCCTCCCGGTGCTGCTCGATGAGTTCCTGGGCGGCGTATTCGCCGTAGAAGTGCCCCTCCCCGTCGCCGTTGGCCGGCGGCGAGGCATGGTTGGGGCCGACGATGAAGTGGCTGCAGCCGTAGTTCTGGTGGACGATGCCGTGCCACAGGGCCTCGCGCGGGCCGGCCATCCGCATGGCCAGCGGCAGCAGCGAGAGCAGCGCCAGGTTGTGCGGGAAGTGCTTGCGGATGGCCTGGTAGCAGTGCACGCGGGCGTAGTATTGCAGGTCGCCGGGCTTGGTCATGCCGACGGTGGGATGCAGCAGGATGTGCCCGCCGATCTCCTTGGCCACCTGCAGGGTGATCTCGCGCTGCATGCGGTGCATGGGCTTGCTGGTCTGGAAGGCGACCACCTTGCGCCAGCCGAGCTTGGCGAAGAGCTGGCGCAGTTCCTCGGGGCTGTCCCAGAGGGATTCGAAGTCGTAGTGGATGGGGAGCTGGATGCCCTCGATGGGGCCGCTGACGTAGACCGGGTTCACCTGGCGCTTGAGGTAGCGCACGCCGGGATGCGCCTCGCTGGCGGTGCCGTAGACGGCCTCGGCCTCGGCGTCGAGGTCCGGCTCCCAGAGCTCGGAGACGGTGAGCACGGCGGGCATGAAGCCTTCCTGGTCGCGCAGGGCGATGCGGTCGCCGGGGGAGAGTTTCTCGGCGAGGCGGCGCGGGATGTCGAGCACCACGGGGATGGGCCAGAGGGTGCCATCGGCCAGCCGCATGCGCTCCAGCACGCTTTCGTAGTCCGCCTGCCCCAGGAAGCTGGTCAGCGGCGAGAAGGCGCCGTTGAGCAGCAGTTCCAGGTCGCAGGTCTGGCGCTGGGTGAGGGTGACGGAGGGGAAGTCCTTCGAGGCGTGCTTGAGTTCCTCGGCCCGCTCCGGCCCGACCAGCAGGCGGGTCCAGGCGCCGCCGTGGGGTTCGATGGTCATTTTCATGGCTGGTGTGTTCCTTCTCGCACAGCAAAGTCCGTTCGGACTTGTTTATTAGTAATTCAATATATTCGGTTAATTATGTGTTTGCCGCACGTCCCGGCAGCGGGTTCTTATATTGGCCTCTCAGCGGGTTAGCGTCAAATGGCCGGCGAGGTTGAGAGGTGGGGCTGTGGATCCCGAATCGGCGCTCCGCTCCGTCAGGAATGGACGGGCAGGAGGGTCATTCCGGGCGAGCGAGCGGAGCGAGCGAGACCCGGAATCCAGAAACCACGCCGATCCGTGATGCATGGGCTGATGCTTTTCCTGGATTCCGGATAAGCGCTTCGCGCTTTCCGGAATGACTGGAGGTGCGTCGCGCGGGCTTCCGGGATGACTCCGCCTTCGTCATTCCGGGCGAGCGAGCGGAGCGAGCGAGACCCGGAATCCAGCGAGCACGTTGATCCGTGAGGCAGTGGCATTGTGTCGAATCATGATCTTGTTGACCAGGCCAGCCCATGGTAGTTTAGTTTATATATCACATATCGATATTCGGTATATTCCGTATGCTGCGGAGTATCGCGGACAAGACAACCCAGGATGTCTATGACGGTGTCAACAGCCGCCATGCAAGGAAGCTGCCCCGTTCTCTGCACGACAAGGCAAGGCGCTTGCTCGACCAGATAAACGCCGCACCGACGCTGGAGTGCCTGCGCATGCCGCCCGGCAATCGGCTGGAGATGCTGCATGGCGATCTGGAGGGTTGCTGGAGTATTCGCATCAATGATCAATGGCGCATCGTCTTTCGATGGGAGGCAGGCGATGCGCTGGACGTACGAATCATGGATTATCACAGGTGATCGACATGCTTCCG
>JALVEM010000426.1 GCA_027030825.1 Thiohalobacter sp. | reverse complement strand
CGATCGCTACGTGGTGGGCGAGGACGTGCTGCCCCTGTATCGGGCGCTTAACGCCTGGCTGGTGCAGGAAGGCGTGCTGCCCGAACTCAAGCTCAGCCAGCTGCGCCGCAGCGCCCCGGGAACGGCCGCGCCGGCTGTCGGGGCAGTCACCGGAGCGATGGCCGACGACGATGTCGGCGAGGACCTGTTCGCTGCCCTGCAGGCCGCCGCGCCCGGGCTTCCAGGACTGCCCGCGGGCGGCATTCGGGGCGGGATGGTCTCGCCGGCACCCGTCCAGCAGGCCTTCATGCAGGGGCTCGATCGCATCCAGCATGGGGATCCGGCCGCGATCCAGGCCGCGCTCGGCGGCATGGAGCCCGGGGTGGTCGGTACCGGCACAGTGAACGTCATCCACGGCATCGGCGCCACGGCCCGGTCCCAGGGGGTGGCCGGCATGGATGCGCTCATCATCGACGTGCTGGCCATGCTGTTCGACTACATTCTCGAGGATGACCAGATTCCGCCGGAACTGCGCGCCATCATCGGCCGCCTGCAGATTCCGCTTCTGAAGGTGGCGATGCTCGATCGCGAGTTCTTCGCCCGCAAGTCGCATCCCGCTCGCCGCCTGCTCAACCGGCTGGCCGAGGAGGCGGTGGGATGCGATCCCGAGTCCGACCGCGAGCTGATCGAGACCATGGAAGGCATCGTGCAGCGCATACTCGACGAATTCGAGGAGGACATCGGCCTCTTCGAACGGCTGCTCGAGGAATTCGAGGCCTATCTTCAGGATGAAGCGGCCCAGGTGGCGCATCGCGTGGAGCAGTCCGCGCGCCTGCTGGCCGGCAAGGAACGCCTGCAGCTCGCGCGCGAGCGGATCGACCACGAGATCCGTGCGCGGCTGGCGTCGCACCCTGTGCCGGAGTTCATCGCTGAGTTCCTGCTGAACTCCTGGAAGAACCTCCTGATGGTGGTCTACGTCAAGGAAGGCGAGGAGAGCCTGGCCTGGAGCCGGACGCTCAACACGATGGACCAGCTGCTGTGGAGCATCTCCGACGAGGCCCGCGAGCAGCGCGCCCGCCTGCTCAAGCTGCTGCCGAACCTGGTCGGGAGCCTGCGCGAGGGTATCGAGGCGGTCGTCATGCCGGAGGAGAAGGCCCGTGCCTTCCTCGATCGGCTGGCCGAGCTTCACGCGACCATCGTCAACGGCCAGAGTGCCGTGGCGGAACAGGGAGAGGAAGCACAGCCCGTGGTGGAGGCGCCGGAAGCGGTCGAGGAAGATCGCGAGATGACCGTGGCCACCCTGCATCGGCTGCTCGAGGAGGAGGCGCTCGAGGACGTGGACATCGAGGAGATCACGCTGGGGGGCGACGAGCCGGTCGAGCAGGTCGAGGACGAATACGTGGAGATGGCGCGCAGCCTGGAAGTGGGCCAGTGGGTCGAGTTCCGCGACGAGGAGGGCGAGACGCTGCGCGCCAAGCTCACCTGGATCAGTCCGGTGACGGGGAACTACCTCTTCACCAATCGCCAGGGACTCAAGGCCGCCGACAAGACGCTGCACGGTCTGGCTGCGGAGTTCCGGCGGGGGCAGGCGCGCCTGATCGACGAGGTGCCGCTCTTCGAGCGCGCCGTGAGCCAGCTCGTGGAGGGCCTCAAGCGGCAGGCGGGATGACGGCCCGTGGGCTGATTACCAGGCATACCCCAGCTTGAAGAGGTAACGCGTGTCGATCCGTTCCCGATCGGGTGCCGGCTGATTGTCCCAGTCGAAACTCACTTCCATCGACGTGCTGAAGCCGTTGCCCAAAGGCCACTCCAGCCCGGTCCGAGACTGGATCAACAGGTCTTCCGTGTCCTTCAGGCTCAGCTGGCCGGTGTGCCGGTGATAGAGCGACAGGCCCGGCTGCAGCAGGCGGTGTTCCGCGGCCAGCTTCCAGCCCAGGGTCGGGAAACGGCGATCGG
>JALVEM010000425.1 GCA_027030825.1 Thiohalobacter sp. | reverse complement strand
TGCGAATGGGCGTTTCGTCAGGGAATACGTCATCGAGCATGCTTCACCGACCGCCACGGAGCCCCGCTATCGCGTGACCCGCATCGGCCTGTGCGTCAAGCCCGGCCGCCGGGATTGTGTGCGTCCTGTCGACTTCACGATGGGCAGGCCGCCAGCGGCTGAGGCATCCGCGCCTGTCTTCTGGGCGGAACGCCAGTATTCCATGGGATTCGACATGTCCCACTGGCCCATGGACATCGATGGTGATGGCCTGACCGACATGGTCTACAACCGCAAGGGCACGCCGGATTACCGGGCCATCGTCAACGACGGCAAGGGCAGGTCACACGAGATCCTGTGGGCGAGGCGCGTCACCGATGTGGGTTACGACCCGCAGCACTGGGTCGGCGACGTCGACGGTGACGGCCGCATGGACCTGATCTACAACGAGGCCGGCACGGACCGTTATCACGTGCTCGTCAGCCAGGGAGAGGGTGGTGCCGCCAGAGACATGGTGATGGGTTACCGGGGCACCGGAAAAGGGGGCGACCGCCACTGGATCATGGACATCGACGCCGACGGGCGCAGCGATCTGGTCTTCCGGAGCGGCCGAAAATATTACGTCATTCTGGGCGGGCATCTCTGTGATCCCGGTTCCCGCTGGTGCAATCGAAACAACAGGGCCAGATATCTGGGCGAGGCCCGATATGATCTCGGGCTGCACAAGCACCACTATCCGATCGACGTCAACGGTGACGGCCTGACGGATCTCGTCTATGGACGGAAGGGGCATCCCGAGTATCGGGTGTTGCTCACTCGGCTGGGCTCGGACGGTTACCCCCATTTCGAGGAAATGCGCTGGGGCGTGCGCAGGCACGAGGTGGGATACGATCACCAGCACTGGATTCTGGACGCCAACGGTGATGGCCTGGCCGATCTGCTCTACAAGGAGGACAGGGCCGATGACAACTATTACGTCCTGATGAATACCGGAAATCCCTTCGATGGTCAGGGATTCGTCGAGAAATTCTACGGGCAGAGAAAACACGACAACCTGATTCTGAAGAGCCGTCACATCGTCATGGACGTCAATGCCGACGGCCGATCCGATGTGCTCTTCGTCGAGCGAAGCGGCTCGATATTGGGGGGTGTCTGGTACCACTACTACGTCATGCTGAGCGGTCCGGATGGCACGCGCATGGGCGCCACCCGGCTATGGGCCAGCAGCAGAATCCGGGCGAAGAACGATGCGGCCTCGCACTGGCAGATGGACATCGACGGGGACGGGCTCAACGAGCTCATGGTCAAGGATCCGGGCTCGAGAAAATACTATGCCCTGCGCGATCGCAACGCCGGAGACTCGTTCGAAGTATCCGAGCCTTTGAATCGGCTCGTCGAGGTCAGAAACGGGCTGGGAGTCTCGACACGGATTCATTATCTGCCGTTTTCGAGTCCCGACATCTACAGGAACGACAAGGGCACCGGATACCCGGTCAGGCATTCCCCGCCGGTTGGCCTGGGCGTGCGGCGCGTCTCCACCACCAACGGCAGCCAGCGCCCTGGTGATCCCGACATGAACGAGATGGTCTATGCCTACTACAGCAGTCGGCGGGATCAGCAACGGCGTGTCTCGCTCGGCTTCGAGAAGGTCGTGGAATACAACCCGCAGACCGGCATGAAGGCCGAGACGCGCTATTACCAGGAATTTCCCGTGATCGGCCAGGTGCGTGAAAGCCGCACCCGGCATGGCAAGACCGTCTGGAAAAGCTTCGGGTTCTTCGGAAACGACGGATTCAAGATCCCCGTGACCCAGTGGACCACCATCAAGCACACCTCGGTGACCTTCCCGGATGGCACGCATCGTACCAGGAAGGGGATCGAGAGCAGGTATTACCAGATCCTCGGATCCAGGACATCGACCAGCGAATACGAGATCGAGGATGGCAGCCTGATCAAGACGC
>JALVEM010000424.1 GCA_027030825.1 Thiohalobacter sp. | reverse complement strand
ATGAAGATGCCGGTATGCTGCCAGAGAAGCTGTTCGGCATCGTCGGCCCGCCAGTGATGACCATCGGCATCCCGCAGCAGCACGCCGTCACGGTTTCCGTACAGCTTCACCGCCCCGGCGCCAAAGGGACCGGACAGATCCATACGGAAACCGTCGGCCCATTGCTCCCAGAACAGTTTCAGATGCCAGGCGGCATTGCCGTCGGTGATGCTCACGCGCCCGGCCAGTTTCCAGGCCTCGATTTCGGCGAGAACCGCGGCCCGCTCGGCCCAGGTGCTCTCCGGCGATGCCACCGGGATCACGGCCGGGCCCGCGCATCCTGCCAGCAGCAGGAGGGCGAGCGGCCACAGCGGGCGCATCATGGATTGAAGCGCTCCAGGGTATTGAGCAGCACCCGGTTGCGGGGCTCGCGCTTGCGGGCCTCGGCCCAGACCTTGCGCGCCTCGTCCTGGCGGCCGAGCACCCACAGGACCTCGCCGAGATGGGCCCCGATTTCCGCATCCGGGAACGTGCGATAGGCCTTTTGCAAATATTCGAGCGCCTTCTCGGGCTGGCCCGCGCGATACAGGGCCCAGCCCATGCTGTCCATGATGGCCGGATCGTCGGGGCGCTTTTCCAGGGCCTTGCGGATCAGCGCCATGCCTTCCTCGATGCGGTGGGTACGATCCACCAGGGTGTAGCCCAGTGCATTGAGGGCTTCCGGATTCTCCGGGTCGGCCTTGACCATCTTTTCCAGATCGGCAATGGCCTCATCCAGCCGATCCAGTTTCTCGGCCACCAGGGCCCGGGCGTAGAGGAGCTGCGGATTGTCCGGCATCTGCTGCAGGGCCAGGGTGTAGACGTCCCAGGCATCCTGATAGCGGCCGGCGCGGGAGAGAATATCACCCTCGGCCAGATACAGGCGCAGTTCCCCGTCGAGGGTCGGGGCATTGACGTTCTGCAGGATCTGCCGGGCGGCGGTGATGTCTCCCTGCTCGGCCAGCAGATTGGCGAGGCGGATGCGGGCGTCCACGTACAGTTCCCCCTGCCCCACCTCTTCATAGTACTGGATGGCCTTGTCGTACTGCTTCTCCATCTCCCAGGCCTGGGCGATGTAGTAGTTGGCCTCGTCCACCCGCTGACCGGCTTCGACGAGCTGCCGGAAATAGTCACGGGCCTTTTCCGGCTCCCGCAACTGGAGGTTGAGCAGGCCGAGGGCATAGATGGCATCGACCATGCCCGGTTGTTGCTCGAGCAGGCGGGCGAACTGTTCCCGGGCCTCGGCATAGCGCTTCATGTCCACCAGCTTGCGGGCATAGAACAGGCGCAGGCGCGGCTCGTCCGGCCAGCGGGCCACGGCCCCGGCAATGAATTCCAGAGCTTCCTCGTTGCGGCCCAGACGGTTGAGGATGTTGGCCTTGAGCAGCCAGGCATCGATCATGTCCGGCTGACCGGCGAGCAACTGGTTGACGATGCGCTCGGCCAGCTCCAGCTTGCCGAGCAGCATGGCCAGGTGGGCATAGGCATAGATCAGCTTGGCATCGCCGGGATGACGATCCACCAGCTTGCGCATGGCAGACAGGGCTCGCTCGGGATCCTTCTCCTTGCTCAGCAGGGAAGTCACCAGCATGTAGCCGTCGGGCTGCCCCTTGCCGGCGGCCGGATGCGCCAGCACCCTGTCGAGATAGGGCAGGGCCGCGTCTACCTTGCCCTGGCGCAGCAGCATCACGGCCATCACCTGGGCGGCGTCCACGCTGTCGGGCTCGAGTTCGATCCACAGGCGGGCCGCCTGCAGGGCCCGGGCGTCGTCCCCGGCATAGATAGCCACCCGGGTGGCGCGGGCGGCGATCTGCGGATCCCGCGACACTTCCGCCGCCTTCAGGTACATGGCGGCCGCCACGCCGAGCTGACGCCGCTGGCCGGCAATCTCGGCCGAGAGCAGGTAGTAGAGCAGTTCGTCGCTCAGCCCGTTTT
>JALVEM010000423.1 GCA_027030825.1 Thiohalobacter sp. | reverse complement strand
GTGCCGGCGAGCTGGCTGCGGTCATCGAGACGGACGCGGCCCTCGCCGCCCGGATCATGAAGTACGCCAATTCGCCCTTGTACGGCTTTCCCGGCCGGATCCGAGACCTCAAGGGCGCCATTGCCCGGGTGCTGGGCTTCGACTTTGTGATCAATCTCGCGCTGGGACTGGCCGTGGGCAGCACGCTGAAGATCCCCGCCGACGGGCCGCTGGGCCTGGATGCCTTCTGGCGGCACTCGCTGCACTGCGCCACCCTGACCGAGCGCCTCTCCGCCGCCCTGCCGGGCGAGCTGCGGCCGCCGCGCGGCGTCGCCTATCTGGCCGGCCTGCTGCACAACCTCGGCATTCTCCTGATCGGCCATGCCTTCCCCAACGAGTTCTTCCTGCTCAACCGGTATCTGGAACGCAATCCGGAAGTACCGCCGGCCAGCATCGAGAAACGCCTGCTCGGCGTCACCCATCAGGAGATCGGCGCCTGGCTGCTCGAGGCCTGGTCGCTGCCGGACGAGCTGGTCGTCGCCGCCCGGCACCATCGCGACGAGGACTACTGGGAACGGCATGCCGTATGCGCCCAGCTCGTCCTGCTGGCCAACCGGCTGCTCGCCGCCCACGGTCTCGGCATCGAGCGGGAGACGCGGCTGCCGCCCTCGACGCTGGAGATGCTCGAACTCGATCCCGAGCGGGCCAGGGAGATCACCCGACAGGTGCTCGAGCGCCACGACAACATCGAGGATCTGGCGCGGCGGCTGGTCGCCTGAGGCATCGCGTCATCCACCCCATGCCAAACTTGACCTGGCCGCTCGGTTATTGCTACCATTCCTGACATCATTACTAGGATTTTATCCCCGGCTCCGGACAGGGTTGGGGAACGCACCGTCAGGAGGTACCACCATGCGAATCTCGACCAAGGGCAAGTACGCCATCACCGCCATGATCGAACTGGCCAGGCGCCACAAGGAGGGTCCGGTCACCCTGGCCGACATCTCGGCCGAACAGGGCATCTCGATCTCCTATCTCGAACAGCTCTTCGCCCAGCTGCGCAAGCATGCGCTGGTGACCGGCATGCGCGGTCCGGGTGGCGGCTACTGCCTGCGTCGGCCGCCCAGCGAGATCAGCATCGCCGACATCCTGCGCGCGATCGACGAATCGGTCGCCGCCACGGCGGCCACCCCGGTCAGCGGCCAGGAGGACCTGCCCGAGAGCATCCGGCTCTGGGAGCGGCTGAGTCACCAGATCTACGACTATCTGGACAACATCAGCCTGGCCGACGTGGTCGCGCCCAAGGGCGAGCCGCGCATCCGGACCACGCCGCCGAAGTCCCCCTTCAGCGGACTGCATCGCTCGGCGGCCTGAAGCTCCCCTGGTCACGGCGACCGGCCTCTTCCCGGGGCCGGGTCCGTGACAGCTCCCGGCGCGACCCGGATAATCCTGCCTTTCCACTGGCAGGATGATCGGCACGCATGTCCGGAGGCATCCAAAGGCTGTACCCAGGCGGGGCCACCCTTCCCCTCGAAGGCGCCTATCTCGGGCATCTGCCCGAGACGGGCCGTCCCTGCTTCTACGCCAACTTCGTCTCCAGTCTCGACGGCCGCATCGCCCTGACCGCGCCGCATCGCCGCACCCATCAGGTGCCGCCCGCCATCGCCAATGCGCGGGACTGGCGCCTGTATCAGGAACTGGGCGCGCAGGCCGACGTGCTGATCACCAGCGGCCGCTATTTCCGGCAGTTCGCCGAGGGCGAGGCGCAGGACACCCTGCCGGTGGGCGATGCCGAACACTTCGCCGATCTCCACGACTGGCGGCGCCGGCAGGGGCTGGCGCCCCAGCCCGACATCGCCGTGCTGAGCGCCAGTCTCGAGCTGCCCGAACAGGCCCTGCGCTTCTACCTCGAGCGCGGCCGGCGCATCCACCTCTTCACCGGGGAGGACGCCCCGGCCGAGCGCACCGGCGATCTCG
>JALVEM010000422.1 GCA_027030825.1 Thiohalobacter sp. | reverse complement strand
GAGCCCTTCGTGGTGCTGCTGCCGGCGGCCCACCCGTGGCGCGAGAAGGAGCGGATCGAAACCGACGCACTGGCCGAAGAGGAACTGCTGCTGCTCGGCGAGGGACACTGCTTCCGCGACCAGGTGCTGGAGGCCTGTCCGGCCTGTGCCGAACGGTTGCGCCCCGGCGGACTCGCCCAGACCGTGGAGGGTGGCTCGCTGGAGACCATCCGCCTCATGGTGGCCAGCGGCCTGGGCATCACTGTGCTGCCCTGTTCGGCGGCCGGCGTCGACCGCTTCGGGCGCCGGCTGCTGGAGGTGCGCCGTTTCCGTGATCCTGCGCCCTCGCGCACCGTGGCACTGGCGTGGCGCACCAGCTTTCCGCGCCCGAAGGCCATCGAGGCGTTGCGCAAGGCGCTGCTGGCCAACCTGCCGGGCTGTCTGGAACCCCTGAAAGCCGATTCATGATATATAATGGCTATCAATACAATATAAATAAATCATTTCAATAATCATACTGCGACCCCTATCCTGTTTCCTGTCGAAAGCAACCACGAGACAGGAGAAGGCACATGGAACAGCGCAACGATTCCATCACCGTGAAAAACATCGAGGCCGCATTGGCCGGCGAGTCGATGGCCCACATCAAGTACCTCTACTTCGCGCGCATCTGCCGCGCCCATGGCGACGAGGCCACCGCGCGGGTGTTCGAGGAGACCGCCCGCCAGGAGGTCCAGCACGCCTTCGGCCACATGGATCTGCTCTATCCGGCCGACCGGCTCGACCCCGAGCGCTGCCTGCAGATGGCGATCGAGGGAGAGACCTACGAGTACACCGAGATGTACCCGAAGTTCCGCCACCTGGCCGAGCAGGAGCGGCGCGAGGATGCCGTGCGCGAGTTCGACGAGCAGATCGCCGAGTCGAAGGAACACGCAGAGCGCTTCGCCCGCATGCTCGAGAAGGCGGAAAAGCGCTTCGCAGCCCTGGCGAAGATCGAGAAGCGCCACGCGGAACACTATCGTGATACCCTCGCGCAGGTCCGCGGCGAGGGAGGGGAGTGAACATGAACGGCAACGCAGCGAAACAGGAGACAGGCATGAGAAAGTGGCAATGCATCGTGTGCGGATTCATCTATGACGAGGAGAAGGGGCTGCCCGAGGAAGGCATCCCGCCCGGCACCCGCTGGGAAGACATCCCCGACGACTGGGTCTGTCCCGAGTGCGGGGCCGGCAAGGAAGACTTCGAGATGGTGGAGATCGCATGAGCGCAACCGCGCCGCTGGTCATCCTGGGCACCGGGCTGGCGGGCTACTCGCTGGCCCGGGAGTTCCGCAAGCGGGACAAGACGCGTCCGCTGATGCTCGTCACCCGGGACGACGGCTGCTACTACTCCAAGCCCATGCTGTCCAACGCCATCGCCCAGGGCAAGACCCCCGAGTCCCTGTGCCTGGCCACGGCCGAGCAGCAGGAGAAGGCCCTGAACGCCCGCATCCTGAGCGGGGTCGAGGCGCTGCACATCGACCGCGGGGCCCGTTCCGTGGTGGTGGATGGCGAGACGATCGAATATGGCGATCTGGTGCTGGCCATCGGCGCCGAGCCCGTCCGCCTGCCCATCGAAGGCGATGCCGCCGACGAGGTGCTGACCGTCAACGATCGGCTCGACTACACCCGTTTCCGGGAGCGCCTCGAACCGGGTATGGCGGTCACCCTGATCGGTGCCGGGCTGATCGGCTGCGAATTCGCCGACGACCTCGCCGCCGGCGGCTGGCATGCGCGGGTGGTGGACATCGGTGCCCACCCGCTGGGCCGGCTCGTTCCGCGCCCGCTGGGCGAGGCCCTGGCCGAGGCGCTGGCCGGAAAGGGCGTGCAATGGCACCTGGAAGACTCGGTGGCGCGCATCGACCGTGACGGTGACCGATTGCGAGTCCAGACCGGCAAGGGGGCCGAATGGTCGGCCGACCTCGTGCTCTCCGCCGTGGGCCT
>JALVEM010000421.1 GCA_027030825.1 Thiohalobacter sp. | reverse complement strand
TGAGCTTGGGAATGAACTTTTTAGGCACGTGGCAGTCGGGGCAGCCGGCGGCCACGCCGTGCCGGTTACGGTAGTGGACCGTCTCCTTGTACTGCTCGTAGTTCTGCCGCATGGAATGGCAGGACACGCAGAATTCCGTGCGGTTGGTGGCCTCCAGGGCGCGCGAGAAGATGCCCGCCATCAGGCCCAGCACGACGGCGGTGAGCAGCGCGATGCGCACCTCGCCGGACACCTGCCAGGGAATGCGCATCGTTTTCTTTTTTTCCTGCCGGGACATGGCCTGCTCCCTCTTTTCCTGTTCAGTCCGTCTGCGCGGCGAAGAAATGCAGCACCGCCTTGCGCTCGTCGGCCGACAGCTTTTTCAGCTGGCGCGCCATCTTGCGGGTCGGCTTTCGCTCGCCGGAGAGGAACTTGTCGAGCTGGTCGGACAGATAGGGCAGCCACTGGCCGGCCAGCCGCCCGGCGTCGCCCTCGGAGCTGCGTCCGTTGTCCTCGTGGCAGCGCCGGCAGCGCTTGCGATAGACCCGCGCCCCCTGCCTGGCCAGTTGCGGATCGAAGGCTTGTTGCGCGGGGTGGAAGGTCTGCGCCTCATAGTAGTCGGCCAGGGCGCGAATCTGCTCCCGCGTCAGGGCCTTGGCGATCTCTTTCATGTCGGTGGGGCGATGGCCCTTCGCCTCGAAACGCTCTGCGGGACGCTCGCCGCTGCGGAATTTTTTCATGGTGTCCAGAAAATAGTCGCGCGGAATGCCGGCGATGATCGGCACCTCGGGCTCGCTGCTGTTGCCCTGTGGGCCGTGGCAGTGCTCGCATTTCTCCTTCGCCAGCCGGGCGCCGTCGGCGGCCGGCGCGCAGGGCGCGGCCAAGAACAGCAGGCCGGCCAGGCCGGCGGTCAGAAAATGTCTCGTCTTGTGGTGCATCCTTCTCGTCTCCTTCGTGTCGCGGATGGGGAAGAACGCCCCCGCCCGGCGGGTGGGGGCACTCGCGTCGGCTCAGAAGGCCACGCTCACCTGCACGGTGACGCGGTCCGATTTTGAGGCACCCCTCGGCACGTCCAGCTGTTTCCAGTACTCCAGGTAGCCCTTGATGTTCTGCGCGAAGTAGCGCGTCAGGTTGACGGTCAGCTCCCGATAGCTGTCCTGGCCGTCGTTGCGCTCGTAGCCGTCCAGGCGCACCAGCGGCACCCAGGCCGGGCGCGCGCCGCGCTTTATGACGTACATGCCCTGCAGCGCCCAGGCGTTGTTGCTCTCACTGCCGCCGCCGGCCAGGTCGTCATCGGCCGACACGAACAGCCCCTGCACGCGGGCGTTGCCGATGTCCGCCTGCAGGTCCACGCCGCTGCGCTTGAAGGACAGGCCGCTGGTGTCGTTCTTGCCGTCCACGTGGAAGCCGCCCAGGGTCACATCGGGCAGCACGTCCAGCGCCAGCCGCGCACTCACATTGCTGGCATCAGCACCCTCGGCATCCTTGGCGATGCCGCTGTAGCCGAGGCTGTAGAACAGGCGCGGCAGCGGGCGGCCGTAGAGTGAGATGATCTGGCGCGTGCCGCGCAGGCCGGCCCCGCCGTCCACGCCACCGAAGCCCTCGTTGATGGCCGCCACGTGGCCGCGGGTCATGCGCAGCCCGTCGCGCAGCAACCCCGAGCTGTCCGACCAGAAATAATTGCTCCAGGCCATGAGCAGGTTGAGGGCCGGGCTGGGGTGGAAGCCCACCACGCCGGTGGCGATCTCCGGAGAAAAATCGGTCTCGTCCTCCGCCTCCACTTCGGCGAAGCCCGACCAACGGTCGTTGAGCGCACCACCGAGAAACAGCTCGAACTCGTGGAATGCACGATTTTTTTGGGTGCCGTTCTTGTTGTCGTAGGGGCGGGCCACCAGCAGTGCCCCGGCGGGGATGCCGGTCTCGATCAGGTCCGAGAGCGTGCGCGGCTCGTCGCGGTCCTCGGGAAACCGGTAGCCGTTCTCCTT
>JALVEM010000420.1 GCA_027030825.1 Thiohalobacter sp. | reverse complement strand
AGCCGGTGGGCACGCGCATCGCCGTGGTGGTGGCTGGGCCGCTGTTCAACCTGCTGTTCGCCGTGCTTGCCTACTGGATCATGTACATGCACGGCGTGCCGGGCCTGCGCCCGGTCATCGATGCCCCGCCGCCGCATTCGCCTGCCGCCGAGGCCGGTCTGCTGGAGCGGGACGAGATCGTTGCAGTGGACGGGAAGGAAACGCCCACCTGGGATGCCGCCCTGATGGCCCTGCTCGATGCCGCCCTGGACAGGCGCCGGATCGCGTTGCGCGTGCGCGGAGAGGATGGCGTGACACGCCAGGCCTTCATCGATCTCGCCGATGTGCCCGGCATTCTCGATCGCGGCAACCTGCTCGATGCCATCGGTCTGAAGCCGTGGCGGCCGAAACTCGCGCCCGTGATCGACAAGGTCGTTCCGGGCGGGCCGGCCGACCGCGCCGGGCTGCGGCCGGGCGACCGCATCCTCGAGGCCGACGACCTGCCCATCCTGACCTGGGACGACTGGGTCGACTATGTGCAGAGCCATGCCGAACAGGTGATCCGGGTGACCGTGGAGCGGGGCGGCGAGGAGGTCGTGCTCTCGATCATTCCCGAGGCGGTGGACATGGACGGTCGCACCATCGGCCGCATCGGGGCCTATGTGCGGCTGCCCGAGGGTCTGGAGGACTCCCTGCGCACCACCGTCCGCTACGGCCCCCTGGAAGCCTTGCCGGCGAGCCTGCGCAAGACCTGGGAGATGAGCGCACTGACGTTGCGCACGCTGTGGAAGATGCTCATCGGCGAGGCCTCGGTCGAGAATCTCAGCGGCCCGATCAGCATCGCCCAGTATGCCGGGCAGACGGCCAGCCTGGGTCTGGCGGCCTTTCTGGGCTATCTCGCCATCGTCAGCATCAGCCTCGGGCTGCTGAATCTTCTTCCCATCCCCATACTGGATGGCGGACATCTGATGTATTACCTTATCGAGCTCGTGCGCGGCAGACCGGTGCCCGAACAGGTCGAGGTGATCGGGCAACGCATCGGATTGCTGATATTGCTTGCACTGATGAGCCTGGCGTTGCTCAACGATTTCACCCGCCTGCTCCGCTAGCCCGCGAACGACGAGAGAAGCCACGGGATTGCACGAACGATGAAAAGAAGCCTGCTGTTCGCCGGCCTGATACTGTCGCTGTTTCTCCGCACCGGCCTGGCCTTCGAACCCTTCGTGGTGAAGGATATCCGGCTCGAGGGGCTGCAACGCATCTCCTCGGGCACGGTGTTCAACTATCTTCCGGTGCAGGTGGGCGACCGGCTCGACGCCGAGCGGGCGCGGCGCGCCATCCGGGCGCTGTTTCGCACCGGTTTCTTCAAGGACGTCTCCCTGGAACGCGATGGCGACGTACTGGTCGTGCACCTGCAGGAGCGGCCCGCCATCGCCAGCATCGAGATCGAGGGCAACAAGGACATCGAAACCGAACCCCTGCTGGAATCACTCAAGGAAATCGGCTTTGCCGAAGGGCGGGTGTTCAATCGCTCCCTGCTCGACAAGGTCGAGCAGGAGCTGCAGCGCCAGTATTTCGCGCGCGGCAAGTACGGTGTGAAGATTCGCACTTCGGTCACCCCCATGGAACGCAACCGGGTGGCGATCCGCATCGACATCGCCGAAGGCAAGCCGGCCCGCATCCGCGAGATCAACATCGTCGGCAATCGGGTCTTCGACGACGAAACCCTGCTGGACCTGTTCGAGCTCTCGACCCCGACGCTCTTCTCCTTCTATACCGGCTCCGACCAGTACTCCAAGCAGAAGCTGGCCGGTGACCTGGAGCGCCTGCGGTCCTTCTATCTCGATCGTGGTTACCTGCACTTCAACATCGACTCCACCCAGGTCACGATCACGCCAGACAAGCGCCACATCTACATCACCATCAATGTCACCGAGGGTGAGCAGTACCGTGTCAAGGAAGTGAGGATGACGGGCGACTTCGTGGTCGAACCGGAAACCCTCTTCCCGCTGGTCGACATCAATCCCGGTGACGTCTTCTCCAGAAAGCGGGTGACCGACACCGTGGAAAAGCTGGGCAAGGCGCTGAGCGACAAGGGCTATGCCTTCGCCAACGTCAACACCATCCCGGATGTCGACGAGAAGAGCCGGACGGTGACGCTGACCTTCTTCATCGATCCCGGCAAGCGGGTCTACGTGCGACGGATCGAGATGCGCGGCAACACGCGCACGGCGGACGAGATCCTGCGCAGGGAGATGCGCCAGATGGAAGCCGGCTGGTTCTCCTCATCCGCCGTGGAGCATTCGCGCACCCGGCTGGAACGCCTCGGCTTCTTCGAGGAAGTGAACGTGGAGACGCCGGCGGTGCCGGACACTCCGGACCAGGTCGACGTCGTCTATTCGGTCAAGGAGCAGCCCTCGGGCAATCTGGTGCTGGGCATGGGCTACGCCCAGAGCTCCGGGTTCCTGTTCAACGTCAATGTCACCCAGAACAATTTCCTCGGCACGGGCAAGCGCGTGAGCCTGAACTTCAACAACAGTCAGATCAACACCATCTACAGCTTCTCTTACAACGACCCCTATGCCACCATCGACGGTATCAGCCGGGGGTTCGGTGCCTTCTACCGGAGCACGGACGCCGGTCAGGCCAACCTGGCCAACTACAACACCAACACCTGGGGCGGCAACCTCAGTCACGGCCTTCCGATCAACGAGTTCGACCGTATCCGCTTCGATATCGCCTTCGAGCATCTCGAACTGGAGGAGACCGTCTTCTCGCCCCAGGTGGTGAGCGACTTCATCGCAGCCAACGGCGACACCTATGACACCCTCACGCTCAGCGCCAGCTGGTCGCACGACACGAGAAACCGCGCCATCATGGCCGACCGCGGCATGCTGCAGCGGCTCAGCGCCGAGGTCACGGTGCCCGGCATGGACCTGCAGTACTACAAGATCAGCTACCGGCACCTGTTCTATGTCCCGCTGACGAAACGCTTCACGCTCTCCCTGAACGGAGAGATCGGCTACGGCGACGGCTACGGAGACTTCGGCAGCGTTCCCTTCTTCAAGAACTTCTATGCCGGCGGCGTCCGTTCCGTTCGCGGCTGGCAGGACAATACCCTCGGGCCGCGTGATGCCCGTACCAACGATCCCGTTGGCGGCAGCTTCAAGGTGCAGGGCAACATCGAACTGCTGTTCCCGCCGCCCTTTGCACCCAAGTCGAAGACCGTGCGCCTGAGCGCCTTTTTCGACATCGGCAACGTGTTCGCCGACTACGATGCCTTCTCCGCCGGTGATCTGCGGTATTCTGTGGGTGTGGGCGCAACCTGGCTCTCGCCCCTCGGCGCGCTGACCTTCAGCCTCGCGAAGCCGCTCAACGAGAAGGCCGGGGATGAAACACAGCCCTTCCAGTTCACCATTGGAACCAATTTCTGACGCAGGAGACATTCGCACATGATTCGACGACATCTGATTGCAATCCTCTTCCTTGGCGGGCTGGTCATGCCCCTGCTGGCGTCGGCCGAGTTCCGGGTCGGATTCGTCAACACGGTGAAGCTCATGGAAAAGGCGCCGCAGGCCAGGGCGGCCATCTCCAAGATGGAGGCCGAGTTCGCCCCGCGCGAGAAGGAGATCGTCGCGCTGCAGCGCGAGGTCAAGAAGATCGAGGAGAAACTCGCCAAGGACAGCGCCGTGCTGAGCGAAGAGAAGCGCCGCAAGATCGAACGGGAGCTGATCACAAAGCGCCGCGAGCTCAAGCGGGCCCAGGACGAGTTCCGCGAGGATCTCAACATCCGCCGCAACGAGGAACTCACCAAGCTGCAGAAGCAGCTCTATGACGCCATCGTCAACTTCGCCAAGGAGGAGAAGTACGACCTGATCGTCTCCGAAGGCGTGGTCTATGCCAGCAAGCGTGTCGACGTCACCGACCAGCTGCTCGAGCGGCTGAAGAAGGAAGCAGGCAAGTAACCCCGTGGCGCATCGCCTTGCCGAACTGGCCGAGATCGTCGATGCCCGGATAGTGGGGGATCCGGACACGGCGATCGAAGATGTCTGCACGCTGGAACAGGGGCGTCCCGGCTGCATCGCGTTTCTGGCCAACAGCCGTTATCGCCGGCACCTGGCCGGCACGAAGGCATCGGCGGTCCTCGTCCGCGAGCAGGATGCCGATGAAGCCGGGAATACCGCTCTGCTGATCGTCGAGGATCCCTATCTGGCCTATGCCAGGATCGCCGCGCTGCTGCATCCGGAGCCCGAAGTCCCTGCCGGCATCCATCCGACCGCCGTCGTCGCCGAGGATGCGCGGATCGCACCGGATGCCTGGATCGGCCCGCACGTGGTGATCGAGTCGGGTGCCGGGATCGGCGGGCGCTGTCGCATCGATGCCGGCACCTATGTGGGCAGAGACGCCCGTATCGGCGAGGAGACCCGGCTCTGCCCCAACGTGACCGTCATGCACGGAGTGACGATCGGCAGGCGCTGCATCGTGCATTCCGGGGCGGTCATCGGCAGCGACGGCTTCGGGCTGGCCCGTGACGGGGAGCGCTGGGTAAAGGTGCCGCAGCTGGGTTCGGTCCGCATCGGCGACGATGTCGAGATCGGCGCCAACACGACCATCGACCGGGGCGCCATCGAGGATACGGTCATCGAGGACGGCGTGAAGCTGGACAACCAGATCCAGGTCGCCCACAACGTGAGGATCGGCGAGAACACGGCCATTGCCGGGTGTGCCGGCATTTCCGGCAGCGCCGACATCGGCCGCAACTGCATGCTCGGTGGCGGGGTGGGTGTCGTCGGCCATCTCTCCATCGCCGACGGATGCGTCGTCACCGGGATGTCCATGGTCACGCACGACCTGCGCGAGCCCGGCGTCTACTCCTCCGGGCTGCCCGCCATACCCAACGAAAAATGGAACCGCATCGCCGCGAGACTGCGCCACCTCGACGACCTGGCCAGGCGACTGCAGCGGCTGGAAAGAAAACTGCAAGACGAGGACTGAGCCACGATGGAAACCGTGATGGACATCAACGAGATCATGAAGCAGTTGCCGCACAGGTATCCCTTTCTGCTCATCGATCGCGTGATCGAGATCGTCTCGGGCGAGTATCTGCTGGGCTACAAGAACGTGACCTGCAACGAGCCCTTCTTCCTCGGGCATTTTCCGCAGAAGCCCATCATGCCGGGGGTGCTCATCATCGAGGCCCTGGCCCAGGCCACCGGTCTGCTGGCCTTCCACAGCATCGGCCGTACCGATCATCGGGACACGCTCTACTATCTGGTCGGCGTGGACAAGACCCGGTTCAAGCGCATCGTCGAGCCGGGCGACAGGCTCATGCTGCATGCCCGGGTCAAGAACCACAAGCGCGGCATCTGGGTGTTCGAGACCGAGGCCCGCGTGGACGACCAGCTCGCCGCCAGCGCCGAGATCATGTGCACGGAAAGGAAACTCGACACGTGATCCATCCCACGGCCATCATCGGCGACGAGGTGATACTGGCCGAAGGCGTCGAGGTCGGACCCTACGCCGTGCTCGAAGGTCCGCTGGAGGTGGGGGAGGGCACGCGCATCGAGGCGCATGCCGTGATAAGGGGCCCGACGCGCATCGGGCGCGACAACCACATCTATCAGTTCGCCTCCATCGGTGATGCGCCGCAGGACAAGAAATACGCCGGCGAACCCACGGAACTGGTGATCGGCGACGGCAACACGATCCGCGAGTATGTCACCATCAACCGCGGCACCGTGCAGGATGCCGGCGTCACCCGCATCGGCAACGACAACTGGATCATGGCCTATGTCCACATCGCCCATGACTGCCAGGTGGGCGATCACACCATCTTCGCCAACAACGCCTCTCTGGCCGGCCACGTGCACGTGGACGACCATGCCATCCTGGGCGGTTTCACGCTGGTGCACCAGTTCTGCTCGATCGGCGCCCATGCCTTCACGGCCTTCGGTTCGGCCATCGCCAAGGATGTGCCGCCCTTCGTCATGGTCGGCGGCCATCCGGCCCGGCCGCACGGACTGAACACCGAGGGGCTGCGCCGACGCGGCTTTTCCGAAGAGAGCATCCGTCGTCTCAAGCAGGCCTACCGCATCCTCTACCGGCAGGGCCTGTCCTACGAGGAGGCGCTCGCACGCCTGAAGGAAATGGCCGGGGAATCCGACGAGGTGCGCCGGTTCGTGGATTTCCTCGAGTCTCGCCGACGGGGCATCGTCCGCTGACGTCATGGACGATCGGCCGCTCACCATCGCCATGGTCGCGGGTGAAGTGTCCGGCGATCTGCTCGGCGCCGATCTGATGGAAGCCCTGCTGGCCCGGGCGCCGGACATCCGGTTCCTCGGCATCGGCGGGCCACGCATGCAGGCGCTCGGATTCGAATCCCGGGCGCCCATGGAGGCCCTGTCCCACATGGGGCTGCTGGAGGTGGTCAGGCATCTGCCCGGCCTGATCCGGCTCAGAAGGCGGCTGGCCGCCGAGATCGAAAGGCTGCGGCCGGATGTCTTCGTCGGCATCGATGCGCCCGACTTCAATCTGGGCCTGGAACGGCATCTTCGTCGCCGGGGCATCCCCGTGGTGCACTATGTCAGCCCCTCCGTCTGGGCCTGGCGCCAGTATCGCGTCCGCCGTATCCGGGAGAGCGTCGACCGCATGCTGACCCTGTTTCCCTTCGAGGCCGACTTCTACCGGGTACACCACGTTCCCGTCCTGCACGTCGGCCACCCCCTGGCCGACCGGATTCCCATGGAAACCGATCCGCAACGCGCCCGCCAGGCACTGGGCCTGCCCGAAGATCGGGTGCCCGTCGCGGTGCTGCCGGGCAGCCGGACCGGGGAGGTCAGGCGGCTCGGCCCATTGTTCATCGAAACCATGACCGCCATGCTGGCGGAACGCGGGGACCTGCATTTCGTGGTGCCTTTCGCGAATGCGGCGACCCGCGCCCTGTTCGAGGCCGAGCTGGCCGCCCGCGCCGACTCCCTGCCGCTGACCCTGGTCGACGGGGACTCCCGAACCGTCATGACCGCCAGCGAAGCCGTGCTGCTCGCCTCGGGCACGGCCGCGCTCGAGGCGCTGCTGCTCAAGCGGCCGATGGTGGTCGCCTACCGCCTCTCGCCGCTCACCTATCGGATACTGCGCCGCATGGTCCGGATCCCGTACTATTCGCTGCCCAATCTGCTGGCCGGCCGGCCCCTGGTGCCGGAGCTGGTGCAGGATGCCGCCACCCCCGGTGCGCTGGCTTCTGCCATGCTCGAGCAGCTTGCGAGGCCGCAGGCCGCCTATCGCGCCGCCTGCGACGAGATCCACGCCCGCCTGCGCATGAACGCCGGCGCCCGAGCCGCCGACGCGGTGCTCGAGGTGGCGGGCCATGCCTGAACAGCAGGTGCTGGACCTGGGGGAGGATCGGGTGATCGTGGCCGGGGTAGACGAGGCCGGGCGCGGCCCGCTGGCCGGCCCCGTGGTGGCCGCCGCGGTCGTGCTCGCCCCGGGGCGGCCGGTCGACGGCTTGGCCGACTCCAAGAAACTGTCTCCCGCGCGGCGCGAGGCACTGGCGCGGATCATTCGCGAGCAGGCGGCAGCCTGGGCCCTGGGGCGTGCCGAGGTGGAAGAGATCGACCGGCTGAACGTGCTGCAGGCCGCGATGCTCGCCATGAAACGCGCCGTCGAGGCGCTGGATCCGCCACCCGAACGGGTGCTGGTCGACGGCAACCGGCTGCCGGAACTGGCGATGCCGGCCGAGGCCATTGTCGGCGGCGATGCCCGCGTGGCCGCCATCAGCGCCGCCTCGATCCTGGCCAAGGTGGCGCGCGACCGTGAGATGATCACGCTCGATGCCCGTTATCCGGGCTACGGATTCGCCCGCCACAAGGGCTACGGCACACGGGAACACCTGGAGGCGCTCAAGCGGCTCGGACCCTCTCCCGTGCATCGCCGC
>JALVEM010000419.1 GCA_027030825.1 Thiohalobacter sp. | reverse complement strand
GCAGGTTCACCCGCGTGGGCGCCAGATACACCAGATCGCCGGCCTGGTCCACGGCGAGCTGGTCGTGCGCCTTGCGGCGGAACTCTTCCAGGCGTTTCGGATCGTCACACTCGATCCAGCGCGCCGTGGCCACCTGCACCGGCTCGAACCGGCATTCCACCTTGTATTCGTCGCGCAGACGCTGCACCACCACGTCGAACTGCAGCACGCCCACGGCGCCCAGGATGAGATCGTTGTTGCGCAGCGGCCGGAACAGCTGGGTGGCGCCCTCCTCGCAGAGCTGGTCCAGGCCCTTCTGCAGGGCCTTCATGCGCAGCGGATCACCGAGCACGGCGCGGCGGAACAGCTCGGGCGCGAAATTCGGGATACCGAGGAACTTCAGGTCCTCGCCCTCGGTGAAGGTGTCGCCGATACGGATGGTGCCGTGATTGTGCAGGCCGATGATGTCGCCGGGCCAGGCTTCCTCCACCTGCCCGCGCTCGGCGGCGAGAAAGGTGACCGCATTGGCCACGGTGACATCCCGCCCGAGACGCACGTGGCGCATCTTCATGCCCTTGCGATAGACGCCGGAACAGACCCGCAGAAAGGCGATGCGGTCGCGGTGCTGGGGATCCATGTTCGCCTGGATCTTGAACACGAATCCGGTGAAGGTCGGCTCGGACGGGTGTACTTCCCGCTGCGCCGCGGGATGCGGCAACGGTGCCGGCGCGTACTCCACGAAGGCATCCAGCAGTTCCTGCACGCCGAAATTGTTGATGGCCGAACCGAAGAAGACCGGCGTCTGCTCCGCCCGCAGATAGGCCTCCGGGTCGAAGGCGTGGCTGGCCCCGCGCACCAGTTCCACCTCCTCGCGCAACTCGGCCGCCTGCTCGCCCAGGATCTCGTCGAGCAGCGGGTTGTCGAGCCCCTTGACGGTGGTGACGTCCTGGCGCACCGCCCCCTTGCCCGGCGTATAGAGGTGCACCTCGTCGTCGAGCAGGTGATAGACCCCGCGGAAACGCCGTCCCATGCCGATCGGCCAGGTCACCGGCGCACAGGCGATGCCCAGCACTTCCTCGACCTCGTCGAGCAGCTCGATGGGCTCGCGCCCTTCCCGGTCGAGCTTGTTGATGAAGGTGAAGATGGGCGTGGCACGCAGCCGGCAGACCTCCATCAGCTTGATGGTGCGCTCCTCCACGCCCTTGGCCACGTCGATCACCATCATGGCCGAATCCACGGCGGTCAGGGTGCGATAGGTGTCTTCGGAGAAGTCCTCGTGCCCCGGCGTGTCCAGCAGGTTGACGATGCGGTCACGGTAGGGGAACTGCATGACCGAAGAGGTGACCGAGATGCCGCGTTCCTTCTCGAGCGCCATCCAGTCGGAAGTGGCGTGACGCGCCGCCTTGCGGCCCTTGACCGTGCCGGCGAGCTGGATGGCGCCACCGAACAGCAGCAGCTTTTCGGTGAGCGTGGTCTTGCCGGCGTCGGGATGGGAGATGATGGCGAAGGTGCGCCGACGCGCCACCTCGTTGGGATACTGCTCGCTCAATGAACCGCCTCTGTGAATCAGCCGCTGAAAACAGCGGAAGGGCGGCCAGAGGACCGCCCTTCCGGGAATCGATGCGGAATGGTAGCAGATTCAGCCGCGCCGCCGCCAGCCCACCAGAAGTCCGAGGCCACTCGCCATCAGCCAGAAGGCCGCGGGCACCGGCACTGCCGCGATGGAGACCATGGCGCCGGAGTAGTCCACCGAGATCGAATCGCCATAGATATCGGCGGTGATGAAAGACGCCTCTTCCAGGACGGCCAGAGGCGACATGTCGCTCGGAGCCAGCGCCTCGAGCGAGAGCGTGCCGATCCTGTGCAGGCCGGCAATGCCGTCGACGTCATAGAAGCCGATGTTGCCGACCACGCCTGACCCATAGTTGGGATCATAAGTTTGAAAAACGCTCGATTCGAAACCGGGATCGTAGGTGAAGCTGGCATTGCCG
>JALVEM010000418.1 GCA_027030825.1 Thiohalobacter sp. | reverse complement strand
CGAGGGCCTGCGGCGGGCCACCCGCGATCCGGATCGTCGTACCCTGCTGGAGCACCGGATGCAGCGGATCCGGGCGAAGCTGGCGAAGGGGGAATGAAGGGGGAATCCAGAATTCAGAATTCAGAATTCAGAAGCTGGAAGCTGGAAGCGGAAGAATGGCCAGCTGCTCTGGCTTGAACTCGGAATCCAGAATACAGAATACAGTCTCCCCTCGCTTCGCGAGGGCAGTCGAACGGCCATTTGGATTTCGATTTCGTCGGACGTTCGAATCGTGCGGCGGATTATGGCGTTGGCCTGGCGATCGGCCGTGCGGCGGCGGGAAACGTAAACTGGCGCCCCGGAGACGATTCGAACGTCCGACCTACCGCTTAGGAGGCGGTTGCTCTATCCAGCTGAGCTACCGGGGCATCAGTGAAATTCTAGCAGAAGGACGCGGCGCGCCGCAGCAGTGCGGGCGGATCAGTCGCGGGGCTTGTGGCGCAGCATCTCGCGTTCGAGCTGGGTCACCAGTTTGCGCAACTTGCGTTTCTGCTCGGGATCCGGATCCACGAAGCGCAGGCCGATGCGTTTCTGGCCGTTGTCACGGTCGAGCTGGAAACGAACCTCGCAGGGGGTATCGAGCAGCGTTTCCTTCTCCTTCTCGCGTCGGATGACAAGCCGCGGGATCAGGAAGCCGGTCCGGAAGTCGAGTCGGGTCTCGAGTACCAGTCCGGCGCCGCCCATCGAGAGGTCATGGAGTCTTGCCTCGAGACTCTGCCCGTCCTCGAGTTCCATGCGAGTGACGAGCCCGGAATTCATGGCCACGCGCACCCGGAAGTCGGCCCGCCGCTGCAGGTAGTTCACCCATTCGGGAAGCGGGGCGCGATAGACGATCAGTCCCTGTTCGTCACGCACGGCGCGGATTCGGGCCTCGAAGTTGAGATCCACACCATGGCACTGGCAAAAGGCGCGCAGCCGCCCATGCTCGACGGCCAGCTCGTGTCCCTTCCTGTCGCTGATCTGGTCGAGAAGAATATAGCCTTCCCGGCTGTCGACCTCGAGCAGCATGCTGGTGAAATAGCGTTCGCTGCCCTCGACGCGTACCGAGAGCAGGTTGTGGCTGTCCTTCAGGCGCCGAAGCAGGCCGATGATCTGCGGCCTGTGCGTGACCCGCTCGCTCTTGCCCTCGTAGTCGTTGCGTGCTTCCAGTTTTGCGCTGGCTTCTGCCATGGCTGTCCGGCTCTTCCTTGTACCTGATTCTGATGTCGGCGGCAGGCGGCGGGGCTTGAATCCAGGCTCACGCGCTTCCGAGATCGCGTCCTCCCCGGTCACCGGTCGACGTGCCTTGCGGGGTGTAGGTTCCGGCCTGCGGCCGGCCGGTGAGGACCCGAAGGGCGGATTCCACATGCCGACGCTGCAGCTGGATGATCCGGCCGTTGCCGCGATTGCGTTCGCGGCATCGCGTGAGCGTTTCGTTGAGCCGGTCCCAGTGCCTGGCCAGGTCGCCTTCGGGATCGAGTCGGCGCAGCCAGCCCCCGAAAGCCGCTGCATCTGCGGTATCGAGCCCGGCTTCGAGCAGCATCCCTCGCCTGTCGGCTTCCAGCCTTTCGAGCTCGAGCGCCAGATCGATCTTGCGGCGGGTGATGTCTTCGAGCGGTGCGGGATCGGTATTCTCGAGCGCTGCCTGTTCCTCCTTGAGCAGCCGATCGAGTCTTTCGGCCAGCCTGCCCTGCTCGAGCAGAAGTTGCTTGGCCTGTTCACGGAATTGCCGGGAGACGTTCATCGGTTTCAGGCCGGATCGGACAGTGCCCGCTCGAAACTCATGAGCTTGCCGGCGATGCGCTGGGTGTCGATCTCGTAGCTGCCACTGGCCAGCGCTGCACGGATGGCGTTGACGCGATCGCTGTCGACGACGGGAAGATCGTTCACTTTTTCCTCCAGGGCCTTGAGTTGTCGGGCCTCGGGCGTGAGCGTGACCTGGTCGCCGCCCGGT
>JALVEM010000417.1 GCA_027030825.1 Thiohalobacter sp. | reverse complement strand
GGTGAGCCGCGCATGCGAGCGCATCACGCCTTCCATGAAACGCGAGCGCTGGATGTTGCCCTCGCGGTCGATGAGCATCTCGCACACCATGCACAGGCGATCCACGTGCGGGTTCAGCGAACAGAGCCCGTTGGAGAGGATCTCCGGCAGCATGGGAATGACACGCTCGGGGAAATAGACCGAGTTGCCGCGGTTCTCGGCCTCGATGTCGAGCGCCGTGCCGGGTTGCACGTAATGCGAGACGTCGGCGATGGCGACATAGAGGCGCCAGCCCTTGGGCGTGCGCTTGCAGTAGACGGCGTCGTCGAAATCGCGCGAGTCCGCCCCGTCGATGGTGACCAGCGGCAGATGGCGCAGATCCTCGCGCCCGGCCTTGTCTTCCTCGGCCACCTCCTCGACCAGCCCCTCGATCTCCTCTTCGACGGCCGCCGGCCAGACCGCGGGCAGGTCGTGGGCGCGGATGGCGATGTCGATCTCCATCCCCGGTGCCATGTGATCGCCCAGCACCTCGGTGATGCGGCCCATCGGCGGCTTCCAGTAGGTGGGCTGCTCGATGATCTCGGCGGTGACGATCTGGCCCGGACGCGCGCCGCCGCACTCGCCGGGCGGGATGTGGATCTGGTGCGTGATGCGCTTGTTGTCGGGCACCACGAAGTTGACGCCACTCTCGGAGAAGAACCGCCCCACCACGTGATGGGTGTTGCGTTCGAGCACCTCGACCACGGCGCCCTCGCGGCGGCCCCGTCGATCGACCCCGGTCACGCGGGCCAGCACCCGGTCGCCATGGAACAGCCGGCGCATCTCGCGCGGCGGCAGATAGAGATCGCCGTCACCGTGATTTTCCTCCGGCACCAGGAAACCGAAGCCGTCCGGATGGCCGATGACAGTGCCCCTGACCAGATCGAGCTTGTCCACCAGCGCGTACCCCTCGCGGCGGTTGCGCACCAGCTGGCCCTGACGTTCCATGGCCCGCAGGCGCCGCGCCAGCCCGTCGAGCTCCTGCTCGTCGGTGATGCCCATGCGCTCGGCGATCTCCGAGAGGTGCATGGGCACACCGGCGGCCTTGAGGCACTCGATGATGTATTCGCGGCTGGGCAGCGGATGGCCGTATTTGGCCTTCTCGCGTTCGTAGTGGGGATCTTCGCGGCGCCAGTCGCAGACCGGCTTCTTCCTGCGGGAACGGCTTCTTTTTCCTGTCATCGGGTTCCTTGAATGTGGGGGATGCTCGCGCGCATGGCGGGTTCGGGGGCGTACATTGACACAACACCGGGGCGAAGGTAAAGTTTCGGCCTCTCCCGGTCCCGGCCGGGAGTCTGCCGAGGTGGTGAAATTGGTAGACACGCTAGCTTCAGGTGCTAGTGGGGGCAACCCCGTGGAGGTTCGAGTCCTCTCCTCGGCACCATCTTCTTCCGGCCAGCGGCTGTCCTGCAGACAGCCTGCCGGTCAACCGGAAGAATCACCCTCCCTTTTCCTGCCCAACCGAACGAGTCCGCCCTCGACCAGCGAATAGACCGCCGGCACCACCACCAGCGTCAGCAGGGTCGAGCTCAGCATGCCGCCGATCACCGCCACCGCCAGCGGCCCGTTGGTATCGACGCCGGCCCCGATGCCGATGGCCGCCGGCAGCATGGTGATGATGATGGTCAGCGAGGTCATGAGCACGGGACGCAGCCGGATGGGACAGGCCTCGAGCAGGGCCTCGCGAATCCCTTTCCCTTCACTGCGCAACTGGTTGGCGAGATCCACCAGCAGAATGGAGTTCTTGGCCACCAGCCCCATCAGCAGTACCAGACCGATCATCGAGAAGATGTTCAAGCCCATGTCCATCAGCCAGAGTCCGGCCACGCCGCCGATGATGGCGAGCGGCTGGGCGACCATGATGACGAACGGCTGCACGAAGGAATCGAACTGGCTGGCGAGCACCATGTAGACCAGCACGATGGCGGTCACGAAGGCGAAGAGCATGTATTTCGCC
>JALVEM010000416.1 GCA_027030825.1 Thiohalobacter sp. | reverse complement strand
ATGACGGACCGCAGTCACGATGTGCGTCGCATTCCCCAACGCCGGCCGAACCGCCACCGAACCCGAACCCCGCTACAGGCGCTTGCTGCTTGCAGTGCCGCGTCTGCTGGCGCTCGTCTGGATGCTGACACGCTTCCTGCTGGCGGGATGGAAAACGGCAAGGATGGAAGCCGAAAAATAAGAAAACGGCACAACAATGTGCCGTATCGCATTGAATCATTTGGCGTCCCCTAGGGGAGTCGAACCCCTGTCGCCGCCGTGAAAGGGCGGTGTCCTAGGCCTCTAGACGAAGGGGACGAATCTAGTCGTCCTTGCCGTGCGGCGGGTTGAACTGGGTGATGACGATGCCCGTCAGCATGCCCGCGAACCCGAGCGGCACCAGCATGAGCAGGCGGACCGCCTGCCGGTCCTCATCCATCGCCAGCGCGCCGAAACCGGCAAGCAGACCGATGAGGGACAAGACAAGGCCGGCGATGACGAGAATTCTGCCTGCTCGATGCATACGCCGGCCTGTCGTCGTGTTGGTGGAGCTAGCCGGGATCGAACCGGCGACCTCTACAATGCCATTGTAGCGCTCTCCCAGCTGAGCTATAGCCCCGTGAAACGAAGCGCGCACTTTACGGAATGGCCGCCTGGGTGTCAATACGCCCAGGCGGTATCGGCGACGCTTCCATCAGACGGCATTATAAGCCCGAAAGATCGCCGATCAAGGCATGGCCACGAACTCCCAGGCATTGCCGTCCGGATCGCGGCAGAACAGGGCCCTGCGGCCGGATCGGCTGCGGGTGAAGGGGATACCCGCCTCTCGCAGGCGGGCCTCGAGCGCCTCGAGATCCTCGACCAGCAGCGCCACGTGCCGGTCACGACCGGCGTGCGCCGGCCGCCCCTCGACGGGATCCGGATTGGGCAGCTGCATCAGATGGATCTGAGTGCCGTCGCCCGTCTGCAGCCAGACCCCTTCGTAGCCCAGGTCCGGACGCTGCGGATCCGGTTCCAGTCCCAGCAGGTCCCGATAGAAGGCGAGCGACCGTTCCAGGTCGCTCACCAGCAGGGTCACGTGGTGCAGGCGCATGGACCTAACGACGACGTTCCCAGAACTGCCCGGTCAACGCCTTGAGTTCGTCGGATTCCTTCGCCACCTGGAGGCCGGCTGTCTCGCTCTCCTCCATGGCCTCCACGCTGATGCGCGAGAGATCCTGGATGTTGGTCACGCTGCGGGCCACTTCCTGCGCCACCTCCTTCTGCTCGGCGACCGCAGCCGCGATCTGCACGCTCATGTCGGTGATCCTGGCGATGGCCTCGGTGACGGCATCCAGCGATCCGACCGCTTCGCGCCCCCGCTCGACGCTGCTGTCGGTCTTGGCCAGCGACTGCTCCATGACCTGGACCGCCTGCTTCGCCCCTTCCTGCAGCTGTTCGATCATCTCCTGGATCTCGCTGGTCGAGTCATGGGTCCTGTTGGCGAGTGTCCGGACCTCGTCGGCCACCACGGCAAAGCCGCGTCCCTGCTCCCCTGCACGGGCCGCCTCGATGGCGGCATTCAGCGCCAGCAGGTTGGTCTGCTCCGCGATGCCGGTGATGACGTTCACGATCGAACTGATGCGCTCGCTGTTCTCGCTCAGCCGTGCGATGACTTCGCTGGCGTTCTGCACATCGCTGGCCAGCTCCTGGATCGCCTGCATGGTCTTGTTGACCACCTCCTTGCTCTCGAAGGTGCGTTCATGCGCAGTACCGGCTGCCTCGGCCGAGCGCTCGGCATTCGATGCCACTTCCTGGATGCTGGCCGACATCTCGGTGACCGCGGTGGCGACCATGTCGGTCTCGGCATGCTGACGGTCGATGTTCTGCTTGCTCGAGACGATGGCAGAGCGCAGCCGATCCGCAGAATGTCGGAGATCCTCGGCGCTGTCGTCCATGCGTCCCACCAGGGCAGCCGCTTCGGCCTCGAGATGTCGCAGCGCCAGCATCACCTGTCCCACTT
>JALVEM010000415.1 GCA_027030825.1 Thiohalobacter sp. | reverse complement strand
CGGGCTGATCACCAACACCCACCAGAGCATCGGCGAACTCATGCAGTGGGTGCTGCTCGCCTTCGATCTCGACTACAAGGACAAGTCGCCGGTCGAGATGTACCAGATGCTGGTGGATTTCGTCATCGAGCAGTATGCGCGGGGCAGGCGCACCGTGCTGATCGTGGACGAGGCGCAGAACCTCGCCGTGGAAACGCTCGAGGAGCTGCGCATGCTCTCCAACATCAACGCCGACAAGGATCAGGTGCTGCAGATCGTGCTCGTCGGCCAGCCGGAGCTGCGGGAGAAGCTCAGGCGTCCGGAGCTGATACAGTTCGCCCAGCGCATCACTGTCGATTACCACCTCGAACCCCTGACCGCCGAGGAAACCCGCGAACTCATACGCCACCGGCTGCAGGTCGCCGGCGGCGACCCCGCGCTCTTCACCGAGGCGGCCTGCGAGGCCGTCCACCGCTACAGCGGCGGGGTGCCGCGCCTGATCAATCTGCTCTGCGACCTGGCGCTGGTCTACGGTTTCGCCGACCAGTGCGAGCGCATCGATGCCGACCTGGTCACCGACGTGGCCCGCGAGAAGCAGGCCGGCGGCCTGTTCCCCGGTGCGCCGGCGGCATCCCCGGCCCCGGCACGGGCCGAGGATACCCCCTCCCCGGATGGGCAAACAGCATCGCATGATGCACCCGAAGCAGCCGCCTCCCGCCCGGCAGCGCAACGCACGCGAATCGAGGTGCCGCTGAACGTGGCGCTGGCCGGCGAGAATCCGGCCCTGCGGCGCCATCTGCGCGAGCTGCTGGAGGCAGCCGGCGTGAACGTCGTGCACGACTCCGATCTGGACGGCATCGGAAACCTCTCGCCCGAGCAAACGGACCTGCTGCTGATCGACGTTCAGGAAGACAGCGATGCGGTGCCCGACTCGGTCTACACGCTGATGATGGAGGGCGACCTGCCCGTGCTCTTCAACGACAGCGCCCAGACCCGGGACAGCCTGCAGGGCCGCAATCCGGCCTATGGCGAGCATCTCGTGCGCAAGCTCGCCAGCCTGCTGCCGGAGATTCCCGGCAAGGCGCCAACCGCCATCGAGAGCTAGATGTCCTCACGGTGGCTCCTGCGTCTTGCGAGCCTGATGCTGGCTCTGGGCTGGATGGCTTTCATCTACTGGGAGTCGTCGGGGCCGATCACACTCGACATTCCCGAACTCTTCCCGCACGAGGACAAGCTGTTCCATGCCGTCGCCTTCGGTCTGCTGGCCATGTGTTATCTGGGCAGCTTTCCACTCGGCAATAGCGGCTATCACAGACACCACGTGATCTGGGCGATCGCACTGGCCACACTCTATGGCGCATTCGACGAATGGCACCAGTCCTTCGTGCCGGGCCGCACGGCGGATGCCGCCGACCTGCTGGCCGACGCCATCGGCGCCGCCCTGTTCGCCGGGCTCATGGCCCGAGTGGTCCGGATGCGAAGGAAGGCGCCGCTTCGTTCCGGATAGCGCACAACGCCCGGCCGAATGTCGGTACCGGAACAACAAGCGATCATTACTTTCCGTGTTTTCCGTGTGCTTCCGTGGCCATCCCTTGCCAGTCAAACAGAAGACGTGGAGCGCTTGGCCGGAAGCCACACCTTTTGTCATTCCGGACTCGCCGCAGGCGAGATCCGGAATCCAGGAAAAGGCAGGCCACTGCGTCATGGATTAGCGTAATTTCTGGATTCCGGCTCGCGCTCACCACCCCAGTCATCCCGGAAGCCCGCGCAGCGGGCTATCCGGGATCCACTCCTTCAGTCATTCCGGACGGTGCGGAGCACCGATCCGGAATCCAGGATACACATTAGCCCATGCATCAAGGATCAGCGTGGTTTCTGGATTCCGGCTCGCGCTCCCCCGGCTCAAGGCCGGGATCGCTTGGCCGGAATGACGAGACGATAAGACTGCGTGTCCCAAGGAGGGAGAGGGGCCCGGCGAAAACCTGATCAGCTCGCAGGCAGGGGGC
>JALVEM010000414.1 GCA_027030825.1 Thiohalobacter sp. | reverse complement strand
ATCCTGGTGCTGGCCACGCCCTACGAGCCGCCGCCGGAGACCGCACCGGCAACCGAGCCCGAAGCCACGAGCAGCACCACACCCGCTCCCGCCGGCGAGACGACGGACGTCACGCCGTCAGCCGGTCAGGAATAGTCCACCTCGATCGCGCCCTCGCCCGCGAGCTCGCGCAGCCGCCCGATCAGCTCGTCGGCGGGAAACACCGTCCAGTCGTCGCCCAGGCGCACGCGCGCCCGCGCGGCCCGGTTGCGGTAGTCCAGCCAGATGGGGCATTCGCCGCCCTCGCGGAAGGGTTCGAGCACCCGGGCGAGCTCCCGGGCGAAGCCGTTGGCGGCGCGCCGTTCGTCGATGCGGATGACCAGCCCGCGCGCCATCCTTGCCCGGGCCTCGGCCATGTCGAGGATCTCGTCGGCGGTGAGCTGGTTGACGCCCGAGTAGTCGTCCAGCGCCAGGTTGCCGCGGATCACCAGGATGCGGTCGCTCGCGATCTTGTGGCGGTACTGCTCGAAGGTGTCCGTGAACACCCGCACCTCGAGCCTTCCCGTGCGGTCGTCCAGGGTCAGGAAGGCCATGCGGCCGCGCCGGGTGTTGCGCACCCGCAGGCCGATCACCAGGCCCGCCACGGTCACCGTGCGCTCCCGGTCGCGTCCGCTCGCCGGCAGGTTGAGCGCCATCAGCTCGGCCAGCCGGCCGGAGACGATGCGGCCCAGTTCCGCCTCGTAGCGGTCGATGGGGTGGCCGGTGAGATAGAGGCCCAGGGTCTCCTTCTCGCCTTGCAGGCGGGTCTCGTCGTCCCAGTCGGGGAAGTCGCGCAGCTCCAGCGGCTGCTCGGGTTCGAGCGCGCTGTCCATGCCGAACAGGTCGTTCTGCCCCATGCCCTGGTCGCGGCTATGCTGCTCGGCGAGCTGCAGGGCCATCGGGAGGTGCTGCATGAGCGTGGCCCGGTTGGCGCCCAGCGCATCCAGGGCGCCGGCGCGGATCAGGGCCTCGATGACGCGCCGGTTGACGCGCCGCAGATCCACGCGGCGGCAGAAGTCGAACAGGTCGCGGAAGGGCCCGTCGCGGTCGCGCGCCTCGAGCATGGCCTCGATGGCCGACTGCCCCACCCCCTTGATCGCGCCCAGCCCGTAGAGGATCTCCCCGCCCGCGGCCACGAATCGGTAGCCGGAGCGGTTGATGTCCGGCGGCACCACGCCCAGCCCCATGTCGCGGCATTCGTCGATCAGCGTGACCACCTTGTCGGTGTTGTCCATGTCCGAGGACAGCACTGCGGCCATGAAGGCGGCGGGGTAATGGGCCTTGAGCCAGGCCGTCTGGTAGGAGACCAGTGCATAGGCCGCCGAGTGCGACTTGTTGAAGCCGTAGCCGGCGAACTTCTCCATGAGGTCGAAGATGTAGGTGGCCGTGGCCTCGTCCACGCCGCGCTCGGTGGCGCCGGAGACGAAGATGGCGCGCTGCTTGGCCATCTCCTCGGGCTTCTTCTTGCCCATGGCGCGGCGCAGCAGGTCGGCGCCGCCCAGCGTGTAGCCGGCCAGCACCTGGGCGATCTGCATGACCTGCTCCTGGTAGAGGATCACGCCGTAGGTGGGCTTGAGGATCGGCTCCAGGGCCGGGTGCGGGTACTCGACCTTCTGCCGGCCGTGCTTGCGGTTGATGAAGTCGTCCACCATGCCGGACTGCAGCGGCCCGGGCCGGAACAGGGCCACCAGCGCCACGATATCCTCGAAGCTGTCCGGCTGCAGGCGGCGGATGAGGTCCTTCATGCCCGAGGACTCGAGCTGGAACACCGCCGTGGTGCGGCAGTCCTTGAGCAGTCGGAAGGTGGCCTCGTCGTCGAGCGGGATGCGGGCGATGTCGACCGGCGGCTCGCCGCGCGCCTCCCGCTCGGCGTTGATGGTCTTCAGCGCCCAGTCGATGATGGTGAGCGTGCGCAGGCCGAGGAAGTCGAACTTGACCAGGCCCACCGCCTCGACGTCGTCCTTGTCG
>JALVEM010000413.1 GCA_027030825.1 Thiohalobacter sp. | reverse complement strand
GCGCCGGGAATCGTCGCTGGTGTTCCTTACGTTCGAGGTCTGTCAATGCCTGTTCAAGGCCCGCACCAGCTTGCACAGGGCCTGGCCCCGGTGGCTGATGGCGTTCTTCTGCTCGGGTGTGAGCTCGGCGGCGGAGCAGCCGTGCTCGGGCACGTAGAACACGGGGTCGTAGCCGAAACCGCCCTCGCCGCGTGGCTCGGTGAGGATGCGCCCCTCCCAGGTGCCCTGCACGATCAGGGGCACCGGATCCTCGGGGTGGCGCAGATAGACCATGACGCACTGGAAACGGGCCGTGCGTTCGGCCTCGGGGACGCCTTCCAGCTCGGCCAGCAGTTTCTGCAGGTTCGCCTCGTCGGTGGCATCCTCGCCCGCGTAGCGGGCCGAGTAGATGCCGGGCGCGCCCCGCAGGGCGTCGACCTCGATGCCGGAGTCGTCGGCGATGGCGGGCAGCCCGCTGTGGCGGGCGGCGTTGCGCGCCTTGATGAGCGCATTCTCGACGAAGGTGAGCCCGGTCTCCTCGGCCTCGGGCACGCCGAAGGCCGACTGGGGCACCACTTCGTAGTCGCTGCCCGAAAGCAGCTGGTTGATCTCCCGGACCTTGCCGGGGTTGCCGGTGGCGAGCACGATGCGTTTCATGAGTCGGAGCCAGTCGAATTGAACCGTGACAAGGATACAGGATCCGGACCGGGGTCAGGCGGACTCCGCCAGCGCCGCGCGCTGTTTCTCCAGCAGCCGGAAGATGCCGCCCTCGGCGAGATCCAGCAGGGACAGCAGTTCCTCGCGGGTGAAGGGGTGGCCCTCGGCGGTGCCCTGGACCTCGATGAAGCGGCCCTTGTCGTCCATGACCACGTTCATGTCGGTCTCGGCGGTGCTGTCCTCGGCGTAGTCGAGGTCCAGCACCGGGGTGCCCTGCCAGATGCCGACCGAGACGGACGCGACCTGGCCGGTCAGCGGATCGGCGTCGAGCTCGCCGCTCGCCTGCAGATGGCGGATGGCATCGGCCAGCGCCACCCAGCCGCCGGTGATGCTGGCGGTGCGGGTGCCGCCGTCGGCCTGGATGACGTCGCAGTCGACCGTGATGACCCGCTCGCCCAGCTTTTCCAGATCCACCACGGCGCGCAGGGAGCGGCCGATCAGGCGCTGGATCTCCAGCGTGCGCCCGCCCTGCCTGCCGCGCGAGGCCTCGCGCGGCGTCCGTTCGCCCGTGGCGCGCGGCAGCATGCCGTATTCGGCCGTCACCCAGCCCTTGCCCTGGCCGCGCAGCCACGGCGGCACCCGGTCCTCGACGCTGGCGGTGCAGAGCACGCGGGTGTTGCCGAACTCGATCAGCACCGAGCCTTCGGCATGCATGGTGTAGTTGCGGGTGATGCGCACTTCGCGCATTTCGTCGGGAGCGCGCTGGCTGGGACGCATGGGCCTTCTCTCCGTGTCAGGGAAGGGGCAGGATACTACCCCCTGTGCGGCGGACGGGAAAGCGTTACCTGCCGAGCAGACGTTCGGTCCGGGCGAGCACCTCGTCCGCTTCGCGCAGCGCGCTGTCCTCGAACTCGTCATCGGTGTCCGTGACCTGCAATCGGCAGGCGACGGCGGTGATGTTGTCGCTGTTGGGGTGCGCGAGCTGTTCGGCCGTCAGCGCCAGGGTCTCGAGCGTGGCGGCCAGGTCTTCCGCGCCGGGCAGTGCCAGCAGGCGACGCTCCCCGAGCGCGGACCAGAAGCCGTCGCTGCACAGCAGCAGGGTGTCGCCCGGCTCCAGGAAAGCGGTCGGGCCGAGCGAGACCTCGGGTGGATTGTCGGCGCTGCCGATGCAGCGCGAGACGTGGTTGCGCATCGGGTGGCGGCGCGCCTCGCGGTGGCTGATGAGGCCGGCGTCGAGCAGCTCCGCCACCGGCGTGTGGTCGCGGGTCCGGTAGATCACCCGGTCGTGGCGCAGCAGATAGAGCCGGCTGTCGCCCACGTGCGCCCAGTTGGCGGTGTCGCCGCTGATCAG
>JALVEM010000412.1 GCA_027030825.1 Thiohalobacter sp. | reverse complement strand
CGTCCAACAAGCGTTTCGCCGAGGAAGCGGGCACGCTCTATCGGGACAGCCACGGGCACGGCGGGCTGGCCTGCGAGGCCTGCCACGGTTCCACCCACGCCATCTGGCCGAACGCCAATCCCGACGCCAACGACAACGTGGCGGCCATCGAGCATCAGGGACACGCCGGCACCCTGGTGGAGTGCACGATCTGCCACACACCCGGCAGTCTCGGCCTGACGCTCGATGGTCCTCACGGCATGCATCCGGTCAACAACCCGACCTGGAACCATGAGCACGAGGACATGGTGAAGCGGGCCGGCAAGGACAGCTGCCGCACCTGCCATGGCCGCAACGGCGAGGGCACCGAGCTGTCACGGGTGGCGGCCGACCGTGATCTCCAGACGGACGATCACGGCACCATCCACCTGGCCAAGGGCACCAAGGTCAGCTGCGACCTCTGCCACGAGAACAAACTGTAGAGGATTGACAGTGGAGGCAGACCCGGACGGCGCCCTGCCGTCCGGGTTTTTTCATTCCAACACCCGGACCGGGTCGCCGACCGCCAGCCCCAGCCGCTCGAGGGCGCTGCCGCGGTTCACTGCGATTTCGACCAGGCCGAGGGAATTAGCGTACCAGAAGGCCTCGCCTTCCGGCACTTCGCCGAAGGTACGGGCATAGTGCAACTCACGCCCCCCTGCCTCCAGCACGGCTTCCCTGGCCACGAAGGCCGCACGCAGGCCGGTCATGAGATTGCCGAAACGATCGGCGTAGACGACCGCCGGCCAGTCGTCGCCTGCCCGTGGATCGAACCGGGATTCGGGATCGACCGGCAAACCCGGCACCGGCTCGCCCCGTGCGATGCGGGCGGCGACCGGGGCGAACAGATCGCGGCCATGAAAGCTGTCGGAGAGGCGTGACGGTCGCCAGTCGATCTCCCACCACGAGAGCGCATCGGCCCGTGCCGCGATCACGTCGAACAACCCGTTGTCCGGCCCCACGTACCAGCGTTCGTCGGCCTGCACCACGCAGGGGGGGCGCTCGGTCCCGACACCCGGGTCCACGACGCCCAGGCAGACCGTACCGGAGGGCAGTTCATGCACGGCAGCCGCCAGCAGATGCGCCGCCGCGCGCACCTCGAAGGCCGGCAGATCGGCGATCAGATCGAGCACCGGCACGCCCGGCGCCTCGCGAATCAGCACCGCCTTCATCTGGCCGAGATAAGGGCCCTCGAAACCGAAGTCCGTCGCCGTGACGATCATGGAGGCGAATGTAGCATGGAATCGGGGGTCAAGAATCCAGAATTCAGAATTCAGAAGAAGCTGAAGTTGGAAGGGTTGCGGCTGTCCCGGGAGCCTGCGCAGCAACCACCTCAGTCATCCCGGAAGCCCGCGCCCCACCTCGAGTCATCCCGGAAGCCCGCGCAGCGGGCTATCCGGGATCCAGGAAAACATCGATCGCGGCAGCATGGATCGGCGCGGTTTCTGGATTCCGGGTCTCGCTCCGCTCGCCCGGGATGACGAAAAGAAAAATCGCTCGCCCGGGAAGACTGAACAATCACTGATTTCCGTGGATTCAGTGGATTCCGTGGCTATCATCAACCTGTCATTCCGGACGGTGCGCATCATCACCTTCAGTCATCCCGGAAGCCCGCGCAGCCCCCACCCTCAGTCATCCCGGAAGCCCGCGCAGCGGGCTATCCGGGATCCAGGGAAAACATCGATCGCGGCGGCATGGATCGGCGCGGTTTCTGGATTCCGGCTCGCGCTCCCCCGGCTCATGGCCGGGCTCGCTTGGCCGGAATGACCCGCCTCTCCGTCATTCCGGACGGTGCGCAGCACCGATCCGGAATCCAGGGAAAGTGCAGACCACCGTGGCATGAATCGACGTGATTTCTGGATTCCGGGTCTCGCTCCGCTCACCCGGAATGACGAAAAGAAAAACCGCTCGCCCGGAATGACGGTAGAGAAAAAGATGACCGCCGGCGTCCCGGACGAAGCATCGCGAAGC
>JALVEM010000411.1 GCA_027030825.1 Thiohalobacter sp. | reverse complement strand
AGCTGGGCTTTCTCATCCAGCCGGTGCACATCCGTGACAACCTGGAGCTGGCCCCGAACGCCTACCGCATCACCCTGAACGGGGTGCCGGTGGGCGAGGCCGAGATCCATCCCGATCGCGAGCTGGCAATCAATCCGGGCCAGGTCTATGGCGAGATCGAAGGCATCGCCACCCGGGATCCCGCCTTCGGTCTCGAGGCCTGGTGGATCGATCCCGCCCTGCACGAACAGGCCCAGTCGCTCGGTTACACGGTGGTCGACCCCGCCACGGTCGTCGCCACCCACCTGAGCAGCATCCTGCAGTCGCACGCCCACGAGCTGCTCGGCCACGAGGAAGTCCAGAAGCTGCTCGACGGGCTGGCCCGGGTGGCGCCGAAGCTGGTCGAGGATCTGGTGCCCAATGCCCTGCCGCTGGGCGTGGTGGTGAAGGTGCTGCAGAACCTGCTGGAGGAGGGCGTGCCGATCCGGGATCTGCGCACGATCGCCGAGACGCTGGCCGAACACGCCCCCCGCACCCAGGACGTCATGAACTTGACGGCCGCCGTACGGGAGGCGCTGGGGCGGCAGATCGTCCATGAAATCAATGGACTGAACAAGGAACTTCCGGTGATTACTCTCGACCCCGGACTGGAACAGATATTGCTCCAGACCGTGCAGGGCAGTCAGGAAGGCGGCCCCGGCTTCGAGCCCGGCCTGGCCGAACAGCTGCACCGCAACCTCGCGGAGCAGGCGCAGCGGCTCGAGGCCCAGGGACAGCCCGCGGTCCTCCTGGTCGCGCCGCCGATCCGGGGATGGCTGGCGAAGCTGGTCAGACACAGCATTCCGGGCCTGCACGTGCTGTCCTACAACGAGATTCCGGACGATCGCCAGATCCGCGTGATCGCATCGGTGGGACAGGGCCCGGCAGGCCTCCAGCAGTCATGAACGGCCACAGCGCCTGAAGCGAGGACGAACGAATGAAGATCAAGCGATTCTTTGCGCCGGACATGCGACAGGCGATCCGCATGGTCAGGGAGACCCTCGGCGAGGACGCGGTGATCCTCTCCAACCGCCGGGTCGACCAGGGCATCGAGCTGGTGGCGGCCATCGACTACGACGAACAGCAGGTGCAGGCTGCCGCCGAACGGCCGGAGAAGCGGCAGGCGGGTTTCAGGGCGGTGGTCGACGATTCCGTCTCGATGCCGGACGGAATGGAGGCGAACGAACCCGCCGCTCGGGAACGGACGCCTGCGCCCACGGCGCCGGGTCGCGTTCGGCGCGTCTCCGGGGGGGAGGAGGCCGCACCCCGCCGCCGCAGCCAGCTCGCGCCGGAATGGCTGGAGGATCCGGCCATCGGCGCCATGCGCTCGGAGATCCGCGAGCTGCGCGCCCTGCTCGAGCATCAGCTGGCACATCTCGCCTGGGGAGAACTGAAACGCTCCAGTCCCGTGGAAGTGGCGCTGCTGCGGCGACTCGATGCGCTTGGGCTGCCGGCCGGACTGGGGGCCGGGATCGCCCGCCGGGTCTCGATGACCGGCGATGTCGAGCAGGCCTGGCGGCAGGCGCTCGCGGTGCTGGCGGGCACGATTCCGGTGGCCGACGACGAGCTGATGGATCGTGGCGGCGTGGTGGCGCTGGTCGGTTCCACCGGCGTCGGCAAGACCACCACCATCGCCAAGATCGCGGCGCGCTTCGCCCTTCGCCACGGCGCGCGCAGCCTGGCGCTGGTCTCCACCGACAGCTACCGCATCGGCGCCCAGGAACAGCTGGTCACCTACGGCCGCCTGCTGGGCGTGCACGTGCAGGTGGCGGACGACCGACAGGCGCTGGAGCATGCCCTGCGCAGTCTTTCCGACCGGCGCCTGGTGCTCATCGACACCGCCGGCATGAGCCAGCGCGACATGCGCCTGGCCGAGCAGTTCGGCATGCTCGAGGGCACCGGTGTGCCGGTCTCCACCTATCTCGCCCTCTCGGCCACCAACCAGCCGGCCGTGCTGGAGGAGACCCTGGACGCCTTTGGCC
>JALVEM010000410.1 GCA_027030825.1 Thiohalobacter sp. | reverse complement strand
GGTCAGGGCATCGTGCAGGCTCTGGTAGCGCAGCGCCTCCTGGCGGATCTGGATCTGCTGGCGCATGTGCCGGAAGGCCTCGGTGAGCTGGCGTGTCTCCATGGTCGCAGGTTCCGGGAGCCGCTCGATCTCCTCGTCGCCCCGGGCGATGGCGTACATGGCGCGCGTGAGCTGGCCGATCGGCCGCAGGATGGTCTGGCGGAAGTGGAAGTAGCCGAACATCACCAGCCCGATGGAGAGAATCGACAGGATGGCGATGTTCTGGTACAGGCTGGTGGCCAGACTGGACCAGCGCGCCACGTCGCTGTCGGCAGAGGATTTCATGGCGTGCTCGATGCGGTCGATGTCCTGCCAGATCTCCTGATACAGGGGCTGGACATGGGTGACGAGCACGTCGAAGTCGGTGCGCCAGACATTGTTCTGCTGCAGTGACCGGATGCGCCGGAAGGCGCTGAACCAGCGGGCCATGCGGTCGAGCGCATGTTCGAGCATGCCGCGCAGCACCGGGTCGTCGCGTTGCTCCCGAAGCCTGCCGAGAATCTCGCGCGTGGACTGGAACAGCATCAGCACGTCGTGAAGTGCGGCCTCCAGCCCTTCCGGGGAGCGTTCATAGAGTCCGGTCTGGCGCAGCAGATAGAGGCGGAAGCTGGAAATCATGCGGTGCCAGTGGTCCCATGCGAGCCGGAGCTGTCTCCGGACCTCGGGATCCTCTTCCTGATCGATCATCGCCTGCAGGCTCGCCACCACCTCGAGAAACTCGGGGCCGAGCTGGTCCTCGATGATGCCCAGCGCCGGATACAGTTGCGTGGGCTGGTTGCGCAGCTGGATGAGCGAATCGAGACGGCGCTGGAGCGCATCGATGCGAGCGGCCAGGGTCGGCCTCGGCGTCGTGGCCGGCGTGGGACCGCTCTCCGGGACATGCTCTCCGGCCATCCGGTCGAGGTCGCTCGCGACATTCCGTGCCAGCGAGATCTGGTGGCGAATCTGTTCCCGGGTGACCGCATTGGGCGAGAGCAGGTAGTTGAAGAGGTGGAAATTGGTCTGCCAGAGATGATCGCGCAGCTGCTGGAGCAGGCCTTCGGTCTGTTGTCTCAGCAACCCGTGCCGGTTCGTCTCGCGGTGGACATCGTTGACTTCGTAGGCCGTGAACAGGGCGCTGAACACGATCATGGCGCCAAGCAGGAACGCGATGGCCAGGTAGCCCTGGTGCAGACTCTTCGGACGCGAATGTCCGAGGCGGTCCTTCAGGCGCTTCCATGCATCCCGAAGCCGGGATGACGCGGTTTCAGGCATGATAGGGTCGGCTCAGTTCATGAACGGCTTCGATCATGACAGCGGCATGTTCGGGCGGAATTTGAGGGTGGATTCCATGCCCGAGATTGAACACATGCCCCGTACCGCTACCATAGTCCGAGAGCACTTCCGACACCAGCTGACGAATTCTGTCGGGAGAGGCGTAGAGCGCGGCGGGATCCAGGTTGCCCTGCAGCGCCACCCGGTCACCGACCCGTGCGCGCGCCTCCGCCAGCGAGGTCGTCCAGTCCAGTCCCAGTGCATCGGCGCCGGTATCCGCCATCGCCTCGAGCCATTGTCCGCCGCCTTTCGTGAACAGAATCAGCGGGATGCGCGTCTCGCCCGCACCGCGATCCAGGTTCCGGGCAATGCGCGCCATGGGGCCGAGCGAGAATTCCCGATAGGTGCGCGGCGTGAGTGTGCCGCCCCAGGTGTCGAAGATCATCACCGCCTGGGCGCCGGCGGCGATCTGCCCGTTCAGGTAGGCGGTCACCGCCTCGGTCAGCACGTCCAGCAGCCGGTGCAGCAGCGCTGGCCGGTCGTAGAGCATGCCCTTGATGCGGCGGAAATCCTTGCTGGAGCCGCCCTCGACCATGTAGGTGGCGAGCGTCCAGGGGCTCCCGGAGAACCCGATCAGGGGCACCCGGCCGGCCAGCTCGCGGCGGATCAGGCGCACGGCGTCCATCACGTACCCCAGATCCTGTTCCG
>JALVEM010000409.1 GCA_027030825.1 Thiohalobacter sp. | reverse complement strand
CCAATCCGACCGCTTCACCTTCGAAGAGGAAGAGGGTGTTACCCGCCTCCGGGAGGTGTTTCCGGAGTATTTCGCGTCACTGGAACGCATGATCCGGATGCACACCAGCGACCGCTGGCGCATGGATGCCTGGCTGATACGCAATCGGGTCGCCCCGCAGCTGGAGGAGGTCCGGAAGGATCTGGATGCGCTCGTGACCGCCTCCGTGCAACGGCTCGACTCCGAGTCCAGAACCCTGCTGGATCATGCATCCATGGCTTCTGCAGCCATCCTGTGGCTGCTCGCCGGCATGCTGATGGCCGGCATCCTGATCGCCGCCGGGGCTGCGCGCAGCGTGGGGCGGCTGGTCGATCGTATCCGGGAAGGTCTGCAGTATGCGGCCGACGGCGACTTCACTCGTCGTCACGACGAGGCCGCAGCCGGCGAACTGGGCGAGGTCGGGCGTTTGCTCAACCGGTTCAGCAGCCGCATGAGCGAGCTGCTGCGCGAGGTGAAACAGGCCGCAGCCGGGCTCGAGGACACTTCGGAGACGATGGCGGCACTCTCGCGCGAAGCCAGCGACATCGTGCGCAGCGAGCAGGAGCGCGTGGAGCAGACGGCCTCGGCCATGAACCAGATGGTGGCTTCCTCTCAGGAGATCGCGGGCAGTGCCGCCCGGGTGGCAACAGCCGCCCGGGAGGCCGACGACCAGGCCGGTCGCAGTCGCGACGAGGCCGCAGCCGTTCGCGCAGGCATGCAGCACCTCGTCGACCAGGTCAGACAGTCGGCCGCCGTGGTCGCTCGTCTGGCCGAGGAGTCGCGTAATATCGGCGCCGTGATCGACGTGATCCGGGGCATCGCCGAACAGACCAATCTGCTGGCCCTGAACGCGGCCATCGAGGCGGCGCGGGCGGGCGAGCAGGGGCGTGGTTTCGCCGTGGTCGCCGACGAGGTGCGCAGCCTGGCCAACCGCACGCACGAATCGACGGGCGAGATCCAGGCCATCATCGAACAGCTCCAGAGCGGAGCGAGTGAGGCCGCGGACGTGATGGGGGCGGTGGAACAGGGGGTCTCGGACGGTCGGGAGAAGGTCGAGCGGACGGTGGCCTCCCTGGAGAGCATCGCACTGGCGATCCGCGACATCTCGAGCCACGTCGACCAGATCGCCGCGGCGTCCGAGGAGCAGACCTCGGTGGCCTCCGAGATCAACGAGAACGTGCTGGCCATCCGGTCTCTGGCCGAGCAGGCCGCCCAGGGCGCTGAACGCACGCAGGATGCGGGTGCGGCCGTCCGGCAGATCAGTCGGGAGCTGGGCGAGCGGGTGGCCGTGTTCCGGATCGATTGAGAACCTGTCAGACCAGGGCGCGCTGGATCAGTTCGCGAACCACGGAGGGTTCGAAGGGCTTGTCGCAGATGGCGGATACCCCCGCCTGTTGCACGGCACTGAGGCGGCCGGAATCCCGCTCGCTCGTCACCAGGATCACCGGAATGCTCTTCTGGCTGCTGCGTTCGCGGATGTATCTGGTCAGCATCTCGCCGTCCATCTCCGGCATGTTGTAGTCGCTGAAGACCAGGTCGTAGAAGGTCGATTCGATCATCTCGACGGCCTGACGGCCGTTCTCGGCCTCGTCGATGTGCTCGATGCCCAGATTCTCGATCACGCGACGGATGTGGCGACGTGCCATCCCGCTGTCGTCGACCACCAGTACGCGAAGATTCTCGATCACCACATCGAGGGATTCCGTGGATGGATGGATGAGGTCCACGGTGGCAAGCAGTGCCCGGTGCAGGTCCTCCGGGGCAAAGGGCTTTGGAAGTATGGCCACGGCACCGGCCTGGCGCACCGGCTCCAGCATCGCCAGGCGGGTTTCGCTGGAGATCAGCATGAAGGGTACGTCGCGCACGTTTCGATCTTCGTCCTCGCGCATGCGGATCACGAGATCGGTGCCGGTCATGTCGGGGAGATACATGGCGCTGATCACCAGATCCGGCGGGTAGTTCCGAATGCCCTCGAGTGCGGTCTG
>JALVEM010000408.1 GCA_027030825.1 Thiohalobacter sp. | reverse complement strand
GGGACTCGAAGGGTTCGACCCTACCCGTGTCAAGGTGGTCACCGAGCGCGGGAACGTCTACCTGATGGGACTGCTGACCCATCGGGAAGCCGATGCCGTGGCCGAGGCAGCGCGCCGGGTGAGCGGCGTGCAACGCGTGATCAAGCTGTTCGAATACATCGACTGAACCGCCCGTCGAATGGACGGCCACGGAAGCACACGGAAAAACACGGAATAGCCATCATTCATTCCTTTCCGAGGATCCAGTGGATTCCGTGGCTATCTCCTTGTCGGTCATTCCGGACGGCGCGCAGCGCCGATCCGGAATCCAGGAAGGTTTTCAGCCCATGTATCATGGATCGGCGTGGTTTCCGGATTCCGGGTCTCGCTTCGCTCGCCCGGAATGACTTCACTCTTTCGTCATTCCGGAAAGCGCGCAGCGCTTATCCGGAATCCAGGAAGAGAACAACCACCACGGCATAAACCAGCGTGGTTTCTGGATTCCGGCTCGCGCTCCCCCGGCTCCAGGCCGGGGTCACTTGGCCGGAATGACGAAGGCGAAACCATCCCGGAAGCCCGCACCTCCCCTTCAGTCATCCCGGAAGCCCGCGCAGCGGGCTATCCGGGATCCAGAGAAAAACATTGACCCCAGTGGCAAGAACGAGCGTGGCTTCTGGATTCCGGGTCTCGCTTCGCTCGCCCGGAATGACGTATTAGAGGGAATCGCTCGCCCGGAATGACGAGAGAAAAAGAACCGCTCACCCGGAATGACAAAGAGCCCCTCATCCCTCACACGGTTTCCGTGTGATTCCGTGGCAATTCTTCCTGCTTCCTGCTTCCTGCTTCTGAATTCTGAATTCTGGATTCTGGATCCTGAATTCCCGATATTCTTCAACCCCGACAACCCGCCTCTGACAACGCCTCCCGATAGATCCCGGCATCCTCTTCCGAATAGCAGCAGGCGATGATGCGGTCGAAGCGGTCGTCGTATTCGCACATGACACGCACGGCGATCCGGGCAGCGAGCGGCCTGGGAAAGCCATAGGCCCCCGTGCTGATGGCCGGGAAGGCGATGCTGCGAATATCGCCCTGCTCGAGCGCCAGTTCGAAACAGCTCCGATAGGCCTTCTCGAGCAGCTCCGGCTCGCCCCGGTCCCCGCCATGCCAGACCGGCCCCACGGTGGAAATCACGTATTTCGCCGGCAGCCGAAATCCGGGACTGATGCGCGCCTCCCCCACCGGGCAGCCGCCCAGCTTGCGGTTGTACTCCCGCAGCTCGGGGCCTGCGGCACGATGGATGGCGCCGTCGACACCCCCGCCACCCAGAAGACTGGTGTTGGCCGCGTTGACGATGGCGTCGACCTCCAGCGTCGTGATGTCGGCGACGAGGACCTCGATCATTTCACGGATGCCCTATTTCACCACCTTGAGCGCCGGGCGCGTCGACCCGCCGCCCCCGCCTTCCGGCCCTGGACTCTCGGGAGGCGATGGCCCTTCATATTCATCCTCGCTGAACATCATGCCCTGCCCGTTCTCCCTGGCATAGATGGCCAGCACGGCCGGCATGGGGATGATGATGTGCCAGGGATCGCCCTGAAACCGGGCATTGAATTCGACATAGTCGTTGTCGATGTGCAGACCCTCGACGGCTGCGGGGTCAATGTTGAGCACGATGCGCCCGTTCTCGACGAAGCGCCTCGGCACATCCACGCCCTGATAGTCGGCATTGACCAGCAGGTAGGGCGTCATCCCGTTGTCGAGAATCCATTCGTTGATGGCCCGCACCAGATAGGGACGGCTCGGCGTCATGGCATCGCTCACGTCACCCTCGGTTTCGATCGAGGATATCCGGGAAAGTGGTCATTCCCGCATCTCGCGCTCGGCTTCGGTGAGGCTGGCGCGGAAGGAGTCCCGAGAGAAGATGCGCTGGGCATAGGCCCGCACGGCCCTGGCCTGCTTCGGCAGCTCGATCCTGCAGTGCTTGAGCCGCCAGAGCAGCGGAGCGACATAGGCATCGACCAGGCTGAATTCCTCGCTGAGGAAAAAGGGCATGGCAGCGAAGACTTCGTCGCTGGCGGCGATGCTGTCACGCAACGCCTTGCGGGCCTTGGCGGCCGCCTTCTCGCCCTTGTGCTCGATCTCGTGCAACAGGCCGTACCAGTCCTTGTCGATCCGGTACATGGCCAGCCGTGCCCGGGCACGCGAGACGGGATCCACCGGCATCAGCGGCGGGTGCGGGAACCGTTCGTCCAGATACTCCATGATGACGTGCGAATCGTAGAGCACCAGCTCACGATCGACGAGTGTGGGCACGGACTGATAGGGATTCAGCTCGATGAGATCCTCGGGTGGATTGTCGGGATCGACATTGACCACTTCGACGGTGATTCCCTTCTCGGCCAGCACGATCCTGACGCGATGACTGTACGGATCGGTGGCATCGGAAAACAGTGTCATCACGGAACGACGATTCGGAACGATCGCCATGCAGGTCTCCCTCGTATGGTGAATCCAAAATACAACAGGCCGGAACCCCCCACAAGGGGGCTCCGGCCCGGATCATCGGCCGGGTATCAGTGCACGTCCTTCCAGTACTCCTTCTTGAGCAGGTAGGCAAGGATCGTGAACACCACGAGATAGAGCAGCACCCAGATGCCGATCTGCTTGCGTTCGAGCTGCACCGGCTCGCCCATGTAGGAGAGGAAGGCAACCAGGTCACGCATCGCCGCCTGATATTCGGCGGGTGTCATCTTGCCCGGTTGGACGAGCTCGAGACGCTCGATGACCTGGTGCTCGTTGCCCTCGGCATCCTTCTCGGTCCTGTAGACCGGCTTCTGGATACCCTGCAGCTCCCACAGCACGTGCGGCATGCCCACGTTCGGGAACCGCCAGTTGTTGACCCCGAACGGACGCTTGTCGTCCTCATAGAAGGTCAGCAGATAGGTATAGAGCCAGTCCACGCCCCGTCGGCGGGCGATCAGGGTCAGATCGGGCGGCGGCGCACCGAACCATTCCTTGGCCTCGTCTTCCGGCATGGCCACGGTCATGTGCTCGTAGATCTTGTCGCCGGCGAACATCAGGTTGTGGATCACCTGGCTGTCGGTCAGGCCGAGGTCACGCCCCATGCGGTTGTAGCGCTGGAAACGTGCCGAATGGCAGCTCAGACAGTAGTTGACGAACAGCCGCGCGCCCCGCTGCAGGGACAGCTTGTCGGACACATCGATGTCGGCCTCGAACATCGGCCCGCCTTCACCACCGCCGGCCAGCGCCAGAACGGGAAAGACGGAGAAAAGGATCGCGATCAGATGTCTCTTCATTTTGTCGTCACCCTCTCTGGTACCGGCTTGACGGGATCGATCTTCGTGTAGATGGGCATCAGGAAGAAGAACGCGAAGTAGTAGACCGTGCAGATCCTGGCCACCAGCGTCCGTTCCGGCGTGGCCGGCTGGGTACCCAGGTAGCCGAGGATCACGAACGCCACCACGAACAGCGCCAGCGCGGTCTTGTAGATCGGGCCACGATACCGGATCGACTTGACGGGGCTGCGATCCAGCCAGGGCAGGAAGAACAGGATCAGTACGGCCACGCCCATGGCCGCCACGCCGGGGAAGGCCGATCCGGCCATGGCCGGCACCGCACGCAGGATGGCGTAGTAGGGCGTGAAGTACCAGACCGGCGCGATGTGCTCCGGCGTCTTGAGCGGATTGGCCATCTCGAAGTTGGGATGCTCGAGGAAGAAGCCGCCCATCTCCGGCGCAAAGAAGACCACCGCGGCGAAGAAAATCAGGAACACGCCCACGCCGAAGATGTCCTTGACCGTGTAATAGGGGTGGAAGGGAATGCCGTCGAGCGGCACGCCGTTCTCGTCCTTCTTCGCCTTGATCTCGATGCCGTCGGGATTGTTGGAACCCACCTCGTGCAGCGCCAGCAGGTGAGCGACCACCAGGCCCAGAAGCACCAGGGGCACCGCGATCACGTGAAAGGCGAAGAAACGGTTGAGCGTGGCATCGGAGATCACGTAGTCACCGCGAATCCACAGCGCCAGATCCGGCCCCACGAAGGGGATCGCCGAGAAGAGGTTCACGATCACCTGCGCCCCCCAGTAGGACATCTGGCCCCAGGGGAGGAGATAGCCGAAGAAGGCCTCTGCCATCAGGCACAGATAGATGAACATGCCGAAGATCCAGACCAGCTCCCGCGGCTTCTTGTAGGAGCCGTAGAGCAGGCCCCTGAACATGTGCAGATAGACCACGATGAAGAAGGCGGAGGCGCCGGTGGAATGGATGTAGCGGATCAGCCAGCCCCAGTCCACGTCGCGCATGATGTATTCGACCGAGGCGAAGGCCCGCTCGGCGTCCGGCTTGTAGTTCATGGTCAGGAAGATCCCGGAGAGGATCTGGATCACCAGCACCAGCAGTGCGAGCGATCCGAAGAAGTACCAGAAGTTGAAGTTCTTGGGGGCGTAGTACTTCGCCAGATGGTCGTTCCACATCTGGCTCAGGGGGAATCGGGCATCGATCCAGCCCAGCAGGCCGCCCTGCCATTTTTCCGTGCTTGATCCGGCCATCATGCTGCTCCTTCGTCTTCACCCACGAGGATCACCGACTCGCCGATGTACTTGTGTGGCGGCACCGGCATGTTCTTCGGTGCCGGCTGCGCCTTGTACACGCGGCCGGCCAGGTCGTAACGGGAACCGTGGCAGGGACAGAAGAAGCCACCGAGCCAGTCGGGCCCCAGATCTTCCGGCGCGACCTCGGGCCGATATTTCGGCGAGCAGCCAAGATGCGTGCAGATGCCGATCATGACCAGAATCTCCGGCTTGATGGACCGGAACTCGTTCTTGGCATACTCGGGCTGTTCGGAGATATCGGAATTCGGGTCCGCCACGGTGGCGTCGAGCGCCTTGATGTGCTCGAGCATTTCCGGAGTGCGGGAGACGATCCAGACCGGCTTGCCGCGCCACTCCACGTTGATCATCTGCCCGGCTTCGAGCTTGCTGATGTCCGCTTCGACCGGTGCGCCTGCCGCCTTGGCCCGCTCGCTCGGCAGCATCGACTCGACGAAGGGCACCAGGGCCGCCACGGCACCTGCACCGCCGACGACGGATACCGTGGCGGTCAGGAAACGGCGGCGATTCTTGTCCACGCCTTCAGTCATAGGGTTTCTCCAGGTCAGTCACCAATTCCATACAAGAATCAGAAGATTCAGAAACTCTGTCTTGGCAGGACAGTACGATGCCTCGCCTGCCCGTTCCGGGGCCACGCACAGACTGGGGCTCCGAATTCTGCGGCAACCGGGAATCAGGAACATTGATCCCGATCAGTTCCCGACATCTGCCACTCCCGCGCGGAATTGCGGGATTTTCCATCATCCGCCCCCATGCCGTCAAACGGGCACCGGTAGGTCGATGAACCGGAATTCGAGATCGAAGGCCCGGGCCAGATGTTCGCCGAGCGCCTGAACGCCGAAGCGTTCGGTGGCATGGTGGCCGCAGGCGAAATAGTGCAGCCCCAGCTCCTCGGCCACGTGCACCGTGGGCTCCGAGATCTCGCCGCTGATGTAGGCATCCACGCCCAGGCTGGCGGCCTCCTCGATCAGCGACTGGGCCGCACCCGTACACCAGGCCACCCGCTCGACGATCTCCGGGCCGTGCCCGACGCGCAGCGGCCGCCGGCCGAGTACCCGCTCCAGCCGCGCGCCCAGCCGCTCGGGCGACTCCGGGATCGGGATACGCCCGTGAAGTCCGATGTCCGGACCGCCTCGGCCGCCGAAGCCGCCCTCGACCGCGAAGTCCATCGCCCGGGCCAGCCCGGCGTTGTTGCCATGGGCCGGATGCGCATCGAGCGGCAGGTGATAGGCGAACAGGTTCATGCCGGAATCCAGCAGCGCCTTCATGCGGCGATACTTCATGCCCGTGACCGGCAGGGATTCGCCCTTCCAGAACCAGCCGTGGTGCACCAGCACGGCGTCGGCCCCGGCTTCGGCGGCCGCCTCGATCAGCGCCAGGCTCGCCGTCACGCCCCCCACGACGGAATGGATCTCGCTGCGACCTTCGACCTGCAGGCCGTTGGGGCAATAGTCGCTGAAACGTCCGACCTCCAGCAGGTCGTCGAGATAACGGGCCAGATCGTCGCGCTGCACCATCGTCGTGCTCCTGCCGAACCATCCGCCGGTTCGATGACATGGTAGAATGCGGGCCTCGATCATACCGCAACAGGCAATCACGCGTGCGCAGGCTCGTCCCTCTCCTCCTCCAATCCGCGCTGGTGGGCATCCTCGCCGCCGGGCTTCTCTATGTTCTCAAGCCGGATCTGTTCCGCAATCAGCCCCAGGTGGTCCAGGTCGTCGAATCGCTGCGGAACTCGACGAACGAGAGTGCACCGACCCGACCCGCCGGCCCGGTCTCCTATGCCGATGCCGTCGAGCGCGCCGCGCCGGCCGTGGTCAATGTCTACACCGCCAAGATCGTTCGCGAGCGCCGCTCGCCGCTGTTCGACGACCCCCTGCTGCGCTTCTTCCTGGGCGACCGTCTCGGCAACCCCATCCGCAAGCGGCTGCAGACCAGCCTGGGATCAGGCGTCATCGTCAGTCCCCAGGGCTATATCCTGACCAACCTGCATGTGGTGGAGGGCGCCGACCAGATCGAGGTGCTGCTGCGCGACGGACGCAGCTTCAGCGCGCGCCAGGTGGGCACGGACCCGGATACCGACCTCGCCGTGCTCCACATCGAGGCCGAGGATCTGCCGACCATCGTCATCGGCGACTCCGACCGCCTGCGGGTGGGCGATGTGGTGCTCGCCATCGGCAACCCCTTCGGCGTGGGGCAGACCGTGACCATGGGCATCGTCAGCGCCAAGGGTCGCAGCGATCTGGGCCTGAACACCTACGAGAACTTCATTCAGACCGACGCCGCCATCAACCCCGGCAATTCGGGCGGGGCACTGGTCAATGCGCTGGGTGAACTGGTGGGGATCAATTCGGCCATCTTCACCAAGTCCGGCGGCTCGGAAGGCATCGGCTTCGCCATCCCGGTCAGCATGGCCCGCAGCGTGATGAAACAGATCATCGAGCACGGCAGGGTCGTCCGCGGGTGGCTCGGCATCGAGGCCCAGGACCTGACGCCTGCGCTGGCCCAGTCGTTCGGCCTCGAGAACACTCATGGCATGCTCGTCGCCGGCGTGCTGCGCAACGGGCCGGCCGACATGGCCGGGCTGGCACCGGGCGACATCATCACGGAGATCGGCGGCAAGCCGGTACACGATGCCCGCGAGGCCATGGCGCTGATCGCCCAGCAGTCGCCCGGTACCCGCGTGGAGATCACCGTCGTACGCCAGGGCAAGCCCCTCAGGCTCACGGCCGTGATCGGCCAGCGCCCCTCCCGCCTGGAGAAAGGTCGACGCTGAGCCGGAGACTCGTGCAGCCCCACCCTCGGCAATCCCAGAAGCCCGCGTTGCGGGCTATCCGGGATCCATACCTTCAGTCATTCCGGACGGCACGCAGCGCCTCCTTTGGTCATTCCGGAAAGCGCGCAGCGCTACTCTTGGTCATTCCGGACGGTGCGAAGCACCGATCCGGAATCCAGGAATGCAATGAACCACGGTGGCAAGGGCAGGCGTGATTTCTGGATTCCGGGTCTCGCTCCCCCGGCTCAAGGCCGGGGTCACTCGCCCGGAATGACAAAGAAGGAAAAACCGCTCGCCCGAAATGATGGAAGAGTCCCCACTCTTCACATCTCACTTCACTTCCCTTCCGTGCTTTTCCGTGTTCTTCCGTGGCGATTCCCTCTCCTGGTCATTCCGGATGGCGCGCAGCGCCTCCTTTGGTCATTCCGGAAAGCGCGCAGCGCTTATCCGGAATCCAGAAAATTCTCGGCCACGGAAGCACGCATGTGCGTGGTTTCTGGATTCCGGGTCTCGCTCCGCTCGCCCGGAACGACGAAGAAGGAAAAAAACCGCTCGCCCGGAATGACGAAGAAGGAAAAAAACGCTTGGCCGGAATGACGGAGAGAAAAAATCACGCATCGGTCCCTCCGAAAGCAATCATTCCTTTTCGTGGATT
>JALVEM010000407.1 GCA_027030825.1 Thiohalobacter sp. | reverse complement strand
GGCGCCGGATGGCCGCTTCATCACGCGCTTCGCCTCCGGCATCACGCCGGCGGATCTGGCCCGGGAGCTCGAAGCCTACCTGAGATGATCCACGCTTTCGCGCCAGCCCCCGACGCGCTATCATCGGCAATCTCCCTGTGATGGCGGAAGACGGCTTTGTCGGCTACGTGCCGGCAGACAGACGATGCGTATTGGCCCTTACGAGTTGCCCAACCGATTGATCCTGGCGCCCATGGCGGGGGTGACCGACCGCCCCTTCCGCCAGCTCTGCCGCGATCTGGGCGCCGGCATGGCGGTCTCCGAGATGGTGACCTCCAACTCCCTGCTCTGGGGCAGCAAAAAGACGCTCCGCCGGGCCAATCACGAGGGCGAGACCGAGCCCAAGTCGGTACAGATCGCCGGCGCCGATCCCGCGATGATGGCCGAGGCCGCCCGACACAACGTGGACCGCGGCGCCCAGATCATCGACATCAACATGGGCTGCCCGGCAAAGAAGGTCTGCAACGTGATGGCAGGCTCCGCGCTGCTCAGGCACGAGGACCTGGTCGCACGCATCCTCGAGGCCGTGGTGGGGGCCGTGTCCGTGCCGGTCACGCTCAAGATCCGCACAGGATGGGACAGGGCCCACCGCAACGGCGTGCGCATTGCGCAGATCGCCGAGCAGGCCGGCATCGCCGCGCTGGCCGTGCACGGGCGCACGCGGGCCGACGGCTACCGGGGCGAGGCCGAATACGACACCATCCGCGAGATCAAAGAGTCGGTTTCGATTCCCGTCATCGCCAATGGCGACATCACCACGCCGGAGAAGGCGAAGTTCGTGCTGGAATATACCGGCGCCGACGCCGTCATGATCGGCAGGGCGGCGCAGGGCCGGCCCTGGATCTTCCGCGAGATCGATCACTTTCTGCGTACCGGCGAGCGGTTGCCGGAGCCCTCGCTGGAGGAGATCCGCGGCATCCTGATCGGCCATCTGCACAACCTCTATGCCTTCTATGGCGAAGAGACCGGCGTGCGCGTGGCGCGCAAGCACATCGCCTGGTACAGCAAGGGGCAGCGGGGCGGCGCGGCATTCCGCAGCCGGGTCATGCAGGCCGAGACGGTGGCCGAGCAACTGGACATGATCGAGGCGTTCTTCGAAGAGCTGGAAGCGGCTCGGGCCCGTGCGGCCTGAGCGCGACGGGTAGCGGCATGAAAAAGACACGCGAGGATGGAGGCGCGCCCTTGAGAGAGGCGGTCAGGCAGTGCCTGGAACGGTATTTCGAGGACCTCGACGGCCAGGAGGTCTCGGGGGTCTACGACATGGTGTTGCGGGAGGTCGAGCCCGTGGTGCTCGCCACCGTGCTCGAACAGGCCGGCGGCAACCAGACCCGCGCTGCCGGCATCCTCGGCATCAATCGCGCCACCCTGCGCAAGAAACTGCGCCTGTACGGCATCGAGTATTGATCCCGAGTCACGCAAGCGCACGCAAGGGCGGGCCTGGTCGAATTCGCGTGTGCTCGCCCGTGCTTCCATTGCTGCCGGACTGAAAGGAAGATTCATGAACCGCATCGAACGTGCACTGATCAGCGTCTCCGACAAGACGGGCGTGGTGGACTTCGCCCGCATGCTCTCGGACATGGGCGTGGAGATCCTCTCCACGGGCGGTACGGCGAGGCTGCTGGCCGAGGCCGGCATCCCGGTGGTCGAGGTCTCGGACTACACCGGCTTCCCGGAGATGATGGACGGGCGCGTCAAGACGCTGCATCCGAAGATCCACGGCGGCATTCTCGGGCGGCGCGGCACCGACGACGCGGTCATGGCCGAGCACGGCATCCCGCCCATCGACCTGGTGGCGGTCAACCTCTATCCCTTCGAGAAGACCGTGGCCCGCCCGGACTGTGACCTGGCCACCGCCATCGAGAACATCGACATCGGCGGGCCCACCCTGCTGCGGGCGGCGGCCAAGAACCATGCCGCGGTCACGGCCGTGGTCGATCCCGCCGACTATCAGGTGATCGTCGGCGAG
>JALVEM010000406.1 GCA_027030825.1 Thiohalobacter sp. | reverse complement strand
GGTCGAGCCCCTGCCTCCCAACTGCGTGGTCGAGAAGACCATCAACGACAGCGAGGCCGTGGGCGAGGCCATCCGCCGCGCCGTCAAGCGTTCCGGGACGCGCGCGAAGCAGGCCGCGGTCGCGGTTTCCGGCTCCTCGGTGATCACCAAGGTCATCACCATGCCGGCCAATCTGAGCGAGCAGGAACTCGAGGCCCAGATCGAGCTCGAGGCCGACCAGTACATCCCCTATCCCCTCGACGAGGTCTACAAGGACTACGAGGTCCTGGGGCCCTCGCCCAACAATCCGGACACCATCGACGTCCTGCTCGCCGCCTCGCGCAGCGAGAACGTCGAGATGCGGGTCGCCGCCGTCGAGGCCGGTGGTCTGGAATGCCGGATCGTCGATATCGAGGCCTACGCGCTCGAGAACGCCTTCCGGCTGCTCGCCGACCAGGTGCCCGACCAGGGTGTCGAGAAGACCATCGCCATCGCCGACATCGGCGCCACCATGACCACACTCAGCGTGCTTCACGACGGCAAGGTCATCTACACCCGCGACCAGGCCTTCGGCGGCAAGCAGCTCACGGAGGAGATCATGCGCCGCTACAGCCTCTCCTACGAGGAGGCCGGCATGGCCAAGCGCCAGGGAGGGCTCCCCGACAACTACGAGACCGAGGTCCTGCATCCCTTCCGGGAAGCCATGGCCCAGCAGGTGAACCGCTCGCTGCAGTTCTTCTTCTCCTCCACGCAGTACGACAGTGTGGACATGCTGATACTGGCCGGCGGCAGCGCCTCGATTCCGCAGGCGGACCAGATCATCGCCGAGCACACCGGCATAGACACCATCGTCGCCAATCCGTTCGCCAGCATGCCGCTCGCCTCGCGCATCAAGCCCCAGGCGCTGCGCAACGATGCACCGGCCATGCTGATCGCCTGCGGGCTGGCCCTGCGTGCCTTCGGCACCCGCTACTACTGAGGAGGGACGGACATGGCAGAGATCAACCTCCTTCCCTGGCGCGAGGCGCTGCGCAAGAAGCAGCAGAAGGACTTCGCCATCCAGGCCGGTCTGGTCATGGCGCTGGCGGCGGTGCTCGTCTTCCTCGCCCACATGCAGATCCAGGCCCGCATCGAGGCCCAGGAGGCCCGCAACGCCTTCCTCGAACAGCACATCCGCAAGGTGGACGAGGAGATCAAGGAGATCCGGGAGCTCGAATCCACCCGCGAGAAGCTGCTCGCGCGCATGAACGTGATCCAGGAACTCCAGCACAACCGCCCCCTGAGCGTGCACCTGATGGACCAGCTGGTCCGGACCATTCCCGACGGCGTCTACCTCGACAGCTTCACCCAGAAGGGGAACGAGCTGACCATGGTGGGCGTGGCCCAGTCCAATGCCCGCGTGTCCGCCTACATGCGCAACATCGAGGCCTCGCCCTGGATGGCCGACCCGCGGCTGGAGGTCATCGAGAACAAGCTGGTCGGGCGCAACCGGGTCGCGGCCTTCACCCTGAAGGCGAAGCTGGTCAACCCCGGCGCCGGGGATGCCGGTGACGAGGATGCGGAGGGCGGCCAATGAACCTCAACGAGATCAACCTGAACGACCTCGACTTCCAGAACGTCCATGCCTGGCCGAAGCCGGTGCGCATCTTCGTGCTGCTGCTCGCCGGCGCCCTGGTGGCCGGCCTGGGCTACTGGTTCCTGATCAAGGACGAGCTGCTCGACCTCGACCAGGTGGCGAAGCGAGAGCAGGAACTGAAGGACGAGTTCAGGCGCAAGGCGGCCAAGGCCGCGAATCTCGACGCCTACAAGCGTCAGCTCGAGGAGATGCGGCAGAGCTTCGGCACCATGCTCCGCCAGCTTCCCAACCGCACCGAGGTGGCCGAACTGCTGGTGGATGTCTCCCAGACCGGTCTGGCCTCGGGGCTGGAGTTCGACCTCTTCAAGCCTCGGGAGGAAATCCCCAGAGAATTCTACGCCGAGCTGCCCATCAGCATCCGCGTCAAGGGCAGGTTCCACGAGTTCGGCAGCTTCGTCAGCGGCGTGGCCTCGCTTCCGCGCATCGTCACGGTGCACGACATCCACATCGAGCGCCGCAAGGACAGGAACAGCAAGGATTCGGTGCCCAACGAGGCCACGGAAGACCTGGTCATGGAACTGACCGCCAAGACCTACCGCTACCTGGAGGAAGACGAACAGCAGCAGGAGGGCAGCAAATGAACGGGATGACCAGAAACAACCCGGCCGTCAACGCCCTGCTGGTCCTTCTGCTGCTGGGCGGCTGCGCGGCCTCGACCGACACCAGCGACCTGGAGCGTTTCGTCGAACAGGCACGGGCCCGCAAGGCGGCACCGATCGAGCCCCTGCCCGAATTCAAGCCCTACGAGACCTTCCTCTACGAGGCCTATGATCTGCGCAGTCCGTTCACGCCGAGCAGCACGGATCTCACGGCCGTGGCCAGCCAGCAGGGCGACCAGGGGGTGCGCCCCGATCTGAACCGGCCGCGCGAACCGCTGGAGGAATACGCCCTCGAGTCCCTGCGCATGGTCGGCACCCTCGAGAAGGACGGCCGGCGCTGGGCGCTGATCCAGACGCCGGACGGCACCATCCACCGCGTGACGATCGGCAACTACATCGGCCAGAACAACGGCAGGATCGTGGGCATCACCGAGTTCGGCGTGGAACTCAAGGAAATCGTCCCGGATGGACTGGGTGGCTGGCAGGAACGCGAGACCACCCTGGCCCTGACCGAATGATCCCATGGGGGAGAGAGCGATGAAGAAACCGGCAAACCATTCCACCGACACCGTCGCGGCCCGCCTTCCGGCGCACTGGCTCGCCGGCCTGCTGGCCGGGCTGCTCCTGATGGCGTTCGCCGCGCTGGCCCGCGCGGAGAACGTGCTCGAGGACATCGAGGTCGGCAGCCTGCCCGGCAACCGCGTCCAGGTGATCCTGAAGCTGCAGAAGCCGCTCGAGAAGGAACCGCTCAGCTTCACCATCGACAACCCGGCCCGAATCGCGCTCGACCTCCCCGACACCCGGAGCAGGTTGCCCAAGAAACCGCGGCCCATCGGCATCGGGCTGGCGGAGAGCGTGCTCGCCGTGGAGGCCGGCGGCCGCACGCGCGTGGTGCTGAATCTGGTGCGCCCGACTCCCTATCAGACGAAGCTCGAGGGCAACCGCCTGATCCTGACCCTCACCGACGCGACCATTGCCGCCGCCGAGGCCGCTGCCGGCAAGGCGGCGCCGAAGACGCCGGGCGCCACCGGCCCCAGCGTCACCAATGTCGATTTCAGGCGCGGCGAGAAGGGCGAGGGCCGGGTGCTGATCCAGCTCTCGGATCCCACCGTGCCCGTCGACCTGCATCAGGAGGCCGGCAAGGTCGTGGTCGACATCTTCAACGCCAACCTGCCCGAGGCACTCTCCAGACGCCTGGACGTCACGGATTTTGCCACGCCGGTGAAGACCATCGACACCCTGCGCCGCGGCAACACCGTGCACATGGTGATCGACGTGACGGGCGACTACGACTATGTGGGCTACCAGACCGGCAACCTCTACACCGTGGAGATCAAGCCCACGACCAAGGAGGAGCAGGAGGCACGTCGCCGCGCCAAGGTGGGCTATACCGGCGAGCGGCTCTCGCTCAACTTCCAGGACATCGAGGTCCGTTCCGTGCTGCAGCTGATCGCCGACTTCACCGGCCTGAACATCGTCGTCAGCGACAGCGTGACCGGCAACATCACCCTGCGCCTGCAGAACGTCCCCTGGGATCAGGCGCTCGACATCATCCTCAAGACCAAGGGGCTGGACAAGCGCAGGAACGGCGACGTCATCCTGGTGGCCCCGAGCGAGGAACTGGCCGCCCGCGAGAAGCTCGAGCTCGAATCGCGCAAGCAGATCGAGGAACTCGCGCCCCTGTTCTCGGAATACATCCAGATCAACTACGCCAAGGCCGAGGACGTGGCCAAACTCATCATGGGCTACGGCACGATCGGTCGCCTTGCCGCCACGGGCGGTGGCTCGAGCAACCGCACCGTGAGCCTGCTCTCCAAGCGCGGCTCTGTCTCGGTGGACAAGCGGACCAACACCCTGCTCGTGCGTGACACGGCCGACAATCTCGAGGAGATCCGCAGACTGGTGGCCAAGATCGACATCCCGGTCCGCCAGGTGCTGATCGAGTCGCGCATCGTGATCGCCAGCGACAACTTCGCCCGCGATCTGGGCACCCGCTTCGGCATCGGCAAGATCGAAACATCGAACACCACCACTTCCATCATCGGCGGCGGCCTGCCCGGCGACCTGGCCCAGAGCGGCGTCTATGGCAACTTCATCACCAACCCGGCCGACTCCGATCCGCCGATCGAGGCGCTGACCACCGACCTGCGGGTCTCCAACCCGATGGGGGCGGTCAACTTCCTGATCGGTCGCCTGGGTCGCGAATTCCTGCGCCTGGAACTCTCGGCCATGCAGGCCGAGGGCAAGGGCGAGGTGATCTCCAGCCCGCGGCTCATCACCTCCAACCAGCAGCCGGCCGAAATCCGCCAGGGCGTCGAGATCCCCTATCTCGAGGCTTCCTCCAGCGGCGCGGCCACGGTCTCCTTCAAGGAAGCCGTGCTGGCCCTGAGGGTGACGCCGCAGATCACGCCGGACGACCGGATCATTCTCGATCTGCAGGTCCACAAGGACAGCGTGGGCGAGGTGTTCGAGGGCGTGCCCAGCGTCAACACCCGCGCCGTGGAGACCCGGGTGCTGGTCGACAACGGCGAGACCGTGGTGCTCGGCGGCATCTACGAGCGCACCCACAGCAACGAGGTCGACAAGATCCCGCTGCTGGGCGACCTGCCCGGCGTGGGCGCCCTGTTCCGCCAGACGCGCAAGGTGGACGACAAGTCCGAACTGCTGATCTTCGTCACGCCGAAGATCATCAAGGAATCGCTGACGGCGAAGTAGGAAACGATCAGCGCAGCGGATTGGCTCCAGGCCCGACAGGCTGCCGGCAGCCTGTCGGACTCAGGCAATCGTAACGAGCATGGTGGGAGAGCGAGGGCGAATCTTCACGATTTCGAGGCGCATAGCAGGACTACGCAACGAGAAAGCGGGGAGATTCGGACCGCTCTCCCATCGGCGCAGTCGATTGGCCCTGAGTGCGACAGGCTGCTAACCTGCCCGGCATGAACATGCCGGGCAACATCTTTCTGGTCGGCCCCATGGGGGCCGGCAAGTCGACCATCGGTCGCCAGCTGGCGCGCGCCCTCCACCTTCCCTTCGAGGACAGCGACAGGGTCATCGAGGAACGCACCGGTGTCGACATCCCCTTCATCTTCGAGATGGAAGGCGAGGCCGGCTTCCGCCGGCGCGAGAAGGCCGTCATCGACGAGCTCACGGCCCGCGACGGCATCGTCCTCGCCACCGGCGGCGGCGCCGTGATGGATCCGGACAACCGCCGCCGGCTGGCATCGAGAGGGCTGGTGATCTACCTCAGGACCTCGGTCGACCAGCAGCTGGCGCGCACGGCCCGCGACCGCAACCGCCCCCTGCTGCAGACGGAGGACCCCCGCGCCCGGCTGGAGTCCCTGTACCGGGTTCGCGACCCCCTCTACCGCGAGATCGCGGACATGATCGTGGACACCGACGGGCGCAGCGTGCGCGAAGTGGTCGGCTATCTCCAGCGCGCGCTCCGGCGTCGCGGCACACTGGCCTGAGCGGCGGGGGGCCGGGTATCATGGCGGGCGTGAAGACCCTGACCGTCGAACTCGGAGAACGCAGCTACCCGATCCACATCGGCCGCGGCCTGCTCGAGCGCGCCGATCTCTACCGGCCCCGCATTCGAGGCCGCCAGGTCCTGGTCGTGACCAATACGACCGTGGCGCCGCTGTATCTCGAACGGGTGCGCAACGCCCTGGAGGCGGAGCACGAGGTCGAGAGCCTGGTGCTGCCCGATGGCGAGGAATACAAGAACCTCGAAACCCTCGAGACGATCTTCGATGCCCTTCTGGAGCTGCGCTTCAACCGCCGCTGCACGCTCGCGGCACTGGGCGGCGGCGTCGTCGGCGACATCACGGGATTCGCGGCCGCCTGCTTCCTGCGGGGTGTCGATTTCGTGCAGCTGCCGACCACCCTGCTGGCCCAGGTGGACTCCTCCGTGGGCGGCAAGACGGGCATCAACCATCCCCGCGGCAAGAACATGATCGGTGCCTTCCATCAGCCGCGCCTGGTCATCGCGGACACCGATACCCTGAACACGCTGGACGATCGCCAGCTCGCCGCCGGCGTCGCGGAAGTGATCAAGTACGGCCTGATCCGCGACGCCGCCTTCTTCGAGTGGCTGGAAGATCATGTCGAGGCACTGCTCGCGCGGGACCCCGAGGCGCTGGCGCACGCCATCGAGGTCTCCTGCCGCACCAAGGCCGCCATCGTGGCGGAAGACGAACGCGAGGCAGGCACCCGGGCGCTGCTCAACCTCGGCCATACCTTCGGGCATGCCATCGAGACCGGCATGGGCTACGGCAACTGGCTCCACGGCGAGGCCGTGGCCGCCGGCATGGTGCTGGCCGCCCGGCTCTCCGAGCGCCTGGGCTGGCTGGATGCCGCCGGTGTCGAGCGCATCGTCCGCCTTCTTCAGCGCGCCCGTCTGCCCACCGAGCCCCCGGGCGAGATGGGCGTGGAGGATTTCCTGTCGCTCATGGCGGTGGACAAGAAGGTGGTGGATTCGGGCCTGCGGCTGGTGCTGCTGCGCCGCATCGGCGAGGCCGTCCTGACCCAGGACTTCACCCCGGAGCAGCTCACGGCCACCCTCTCGGAAGCCCTGGCCGCCGCCTGAGATGAGCGAGGCCCTGCGCCCCTTCGCCGCCAGCGACGCCACCAGCCGGGGCCGGCGCCATCCGGAACCGCCGCCGCGCTATCGCTCGGAATTCCAGCGCGACCGCGACCGCATCATCCATTCGACGGCGTTCCGGCGTCTGGAATACAAGACACAGGTGTTCGTCAACCACGAGGGCGACCTGTTCCGCACCCGGCTCACCCATTCCATCGAGGTCGCCCAGATCGCCCGCTCCATCGCCCGGGCCATGCGCCTCAACGAGGATCTGGCCGAGGCCATCGCGCTGGCGCACGACCTGGGCCATACACCCTTCGGTCACGCCGGGCAGGATGCGCTCAACGCCTGCATGAAGCCCTATGGCGGCTTCGAACACAACCTGCAGTCGCTGCGCGTGGTGGACCTTCTCGAGGCGCGTTACGCCGACTTCCCCGGCCTCAACCTGACCTTCGAGACCCGCGAGGGCATTCTCAAGCACTGCTCGCCGACGCACGCCCGCGAGCTCGGCGACGTGGGCCGGCGCTTTCTCGACCGCACCCAACCCACACTGGAGGCCCAGCTGACCAATCTGGCCGACGAGATCGCCTACAACAGCCATGACGTCGACGACGGACTGCGGGCCGGCCTGCTCGAGATCGAGAACCTCGAGGAGGTCGAACTCTTCGGCGAACCCTACCGGGAAGTCCGCGCCCGCTATCCCGGGCTGCGGGACCGGCGCGTGATCCACGAGGTGGTGCGGCGGATGATCAACGACCAGATCGTGGATCTCATCGAAACCAGCGAGGCGGCTCTCGACGAGGCCCGCCCGGACAGTGTGGACGCCGTCCGTCACCACCCCGAGCCCCTGATCCGGTTCAGCCCCGCCATGCGCGAGAAGAACCTCGCGCTCAAGCGCTTTCTGCGCGAACGCCTCTATCGCCACTACCGCGTGCACCGGATGACCGGCAAGGCCCGGCAGGTCGTCCAGGCCCTCTTCGAGGCCTTCTTCGAGGATCCCCGTCTGCTGCCCGACCAGCATCGCGAACAGGCCCGCCGGCTGGAGGCCGAGGCCGGCGAGGCCGGCCGCGCCCGCGCCGTGGCCGACTACATCGCCGGCATGACCGACCGTTACGCCATCGCCGAACACGAACGCCTGTTCAACCCGAAGGAACTCACCTGAGCCCAGCGGCCTGAATCAGCGTGATTTCTGGATTCCGGGTCTCGCTTCGCTCGCCCGGAATGACAAGAGAGAAAACCACACGCTTGGCCGGAATGACGAAGGAAAAC
>JALVEM010000405.1 GCA_027030825.1 Thiohalobacter sp. | reverse complement strand
CGGAGGTGTCGAACAGGTAGAGATGGCACTCGCCCCGCCGCGCCAGGGATTCCAGCACTTCTTCCTGAAGGGTCTCGCCCGGCATCCGCCAGGCGAGCACCACGTGCGAGGTGGCCGTCGAGAGCGCACGTTCCAGCACCCGTTGCAACGACCGCCCCCTGCCGGGGAAGACGAGCCGGTGGCGTTCGGGGGGCAGGCGGAAGCGCCGACAGGCCGCCGGCGTGGGCACGCTGGGCGGGGCGATCCAGGTGATCCAGCGCGCGTCCGGATGACTCGACCACTGCCGCAGCAGGCCGCCCAGCATGGCGTGCAGGGCCCCGGCGGGCAGCCGGTGCAGATGGCGGCCGCGGGACCGCACACCATGCCGGCGGAAGCCGGTGGCGGCAGATGCCGGAGGTTTCGACTCCCGCGGCAGGATCAGATTCAGTTCATACTGCATCGCCCGTCACCCCTGCCCGGTCCGGATCACGCCGACGGCCAGCCCTTCGATGGTCACGGGCGTGGTGCGCAGATCGACCTCGATGGGGTCGTAGTCCGGGTTCTCGGCCTCGAGCACGAGCGTGGCGCCCCGCCGCCGGAAGCGCTTCACCGTCACGTCGTCTTCCAGTCGGGCCACCACGATCTGGCCGTTGCGCGCTTCCGGGGTACGATGGACGGCCAGCAGGTCGCCATCCAGGATGCCGGCGCCGATCATGCTGTCGCCACGCACCCGCAGCAGGTAGTCGGCCCGCGGGTGGAACAGCCCGGGATCCACCTGCACGTATTCCTCGATGTTTTCCTCGGCCAGGATCGGCTCGCCGGCGGCCACCCGGCCCACCAGCGGCAGCCCGGCCTCGTCCGTGAGGCGGATGCCCCGCGACGCCCCGGGCAGGATCTCGATGTAGCCCTTGCGCGCGAGGGTGCGCAGATGGGTCTCGGCCGCATTGGGCGAGCGGAAGCCGAAGGCCTCGGAGATCTCCGCCCGCGTGGGGGGGGCGCCGCGGGTCTCGAGATGCCGGCGGATGAAATCCAGGATCTCCTGCTGTCGGGGGGTGAGCGTCTGCATGAGACCACCGCTGAATGCCTGTACAGTAACTGGAAGTATATACAGTCCCCGGCGCTTTGCAAGCGCGCCAGGGCGTCATAGCATGGCGTCATGAACCGCCTCGTGACGGCAAGGGACGCGACGACCTGCAAGGCCCGGCCCTGGCGGGCACGCAGGAGGGCTCCGTGAGCGTCGAGAGCGCCGGCCTGCTGCCCTACCGCTGGCGCAACGGCCGCCTGGAAGTCTTTCTCGTCCATCCCGGAGGCCCCTTCTATACCCATCGCGATGCCGGCGTCTGGTCGATCGCCAAGGGCATCGTCGAAACCGGCGAGGATGCGCTGGCCGCCGCCCGGCGCGAATTCGAGGAGGAGACGGGCCAGGCCGTCGACGGAGAATTCCTCCCGCTCGGAGAATTGCGTCAGCGCAGCGGAAAACGCGTCCATGCCTGGGCGGTGGCCGCGGATATCGATCCCGCCACTGTGAGAAGCAATACCTTCGAAATGGAATGGCCCCGGGGGTCGGGGCAGATCCGGCGCTTTCCGGAAGTGGATCGCGGCGCCTGGTTCGACATCGAGACCGCCCGAGAGAAGATCCTGCCCGGGCAGGCCGCTTTTCTGGACCGTCTCGCGGAGCGGCTCGGTTCAGTGGAAGATGGTGCCGGCGGAGGGACTTGAACCCCCAACCTACTGATTACAAGTCAGTTGCACTACCAATTGTGCTACACCGGCAATGGCTGGTCGTCAGCCCGGATTGTAAGGAAAAAGCCGCTCGGCGGCCAATCCCCGGAGATCGTCAGCAATCGACTTCGAGGATCGGCACCGCTTCTCCAGCGAGCTGTTCGAGCGCCTCGCGCGACAGGCCTTCCGGCGAGGGCGTCACGAACACCCGATAACGCATGCGCCGCCGGGTCCGGGGTTCCAGTCGCGGCGAGAATCCAAGCGCTTCCAGTTCCTGGCGGCGTCGCTCGGCCATGTTGCGGTAGGTATAGA
>JALVEM010000404.1 GCA_027030825.1 Thiohalobacter sp. | reverse complement strand
CTGGCCGATGTCCGGCTGCCACCCAGCCCCGGCCGCCTGCTGGTCAGCGGGGCGCTGATCCTGCTGCCGACCCTGCTCATCGCCCGGCAGCCGGATCTGGGCACGGCGCTGCTGATCGCCAGCTCGGGATTCTTCGTCCTCTTCCTGGCCGGGATCTCCTGGCGCCTGCTGGGAGTCCTCGGCGTGCTGACGGCCTCGGCCATGCCGGTGCTCTGGTACTTCATGCACGACTATCAGCGCCAGCGCGTGCTCACCTTCCTGAACCCCGAGGCCGATCCGCTGGGCGCCGGCTATCACATCATCCAGTCCAAGATCGCCATCGGTTCCGGAGGACTCTATGGCAAGGGCTGGCTGAACGGCACCCAGGCCCAGCTCGAATTCCTGCCGGAACGCTCCACCGACTTCATCTTCGCCGTGCTCGGCGAGGAATTCGGCCTGCTCGGCATCCTGGTCGTGCTGGCGGTCTATTTCCTCATTCTGCTGCGCTGCCTGGTCATCGCCGTACAGGCGCAGGACACCTTCACCCGCCTGCTCGGCGGCAGCCTGGCGCTCACCTTCTTCGTTTACCTGTTCGTCAATACCGGCATGGTCACCGGCCTGCTGCCCGTGGTCGGCCTGCCCCTGCCACTGATCAGCTATGGCGGCACCTCCATGGTGACCCTCATGGCGGGTTTCGGTATCCTCATGTCGATCCATACGCACAGGAAACTCCTGCCGGGGTGAAGCCGGAAATTCCCATGCCACGCATCATCGCCATCCTGCTGTTCGCGATTCTTCCGGCCACCCTGGGCCATGCCGGTGTCGAGCGGGGGTATGCGCACCGCGAAGAGGTCAGGCTGTTCGCACAGGCCGTCGCCCGCGAGAAGGCGCTGCCCGAGGACTGGATCGTCCGGATCCTTGGCGAGGCCCGCCGCCGGGACAGCATTCTGAAGGCAATGATGCGTCCCGCGGAATCGAAGCCCTGGCACGAATACCGGCCCATCTTCGTGAATCCCGCCCGCATCGACGGCGGCGTGGCCTACTGGAAGAACCATGCCCGCCTGCTTGACCAGGTCCGTGAACGCTTCGGCGTCGACATCCCCTACATCGTGGCCATCATCGGCGTCGAGACCCGTTACGGGCAGCACACGGGTCGCTATCGCGTCCTGGATGCCCTGGCCACCCTGGCCTTCGACTACCCCCCGAGAGCCCCCTTCTTTCGACAGGAGCTGGGCGAGTTCCTCACTCTGGTCCACGAGGAGGACATCGACCCGCTGAGCGTGAAGGGGTCCTATGCCGGGGCCATGGGGCACGGCCAGTTCATGCCCAGCAGCTATCGCCGCTACGCCGTGGATTTCGACGGTGACGGGGTCCGCAACCTGTGGGATTCGGACCCCGACATCCTTGCCAGCGTCGCCAACTACCTGCACCGGCACGGGTGGCAGGCAGGCGGGCCGGTCGCCGTGCGTGCCCGCGTACAGGGCGAAGGCTGGAGACCCGTACTCGAAGCCGGAATGAAGCCGCATCTGCCGCTCGCGGAACTGACCCGGCTCGGTGTCATCACGGAAGGCGACGACCCCATTCCAGGCAAGGAACTTGCATCACTGATTCGCCTCCAAGGAGAAAAGGCACCGGAGTACTGGGTGGTGTTCAACAATTTCCACGTGATCACGCGCTACAACCGCAGCCCGCTCTATGCCATGGCGGTGCACCAGCTTGCGGAAGCCATCCGGGAGGCCTACGAGGAAGAGAGCTACTCCGAATGAGGATCATGGAGACGACCGTACCGGACCTTGACGGATGGCCCTGTCGAAGCCCCCGGCAGACGACCGGTATCCTGCTGGGTCTCTCGCTCCTGCTGGCGGGCTGTGGTCGCAGCGTGATCCAGGACGGAGCACCGGACCGACAGGTTGACGTCTCCGGCATCCCCGACGCCGTTCCTCGTGTGGAGCCGCGCAGCCGCTACGGCAATCCCGAATCCTACGTGGTGCGGGGACGGCGCTATTACGTGATGCGGAGCAGCCGCGGCTATGTCGAGCGC
>JALVEM010000403.1 GCA_027030825.1 Thiohalobacter sp. | reverse complement strand
CGCGAGCGGGTGCTGGAGGCCATCGAGGAGACGAAGGGCAGCAGTCGCAGCAGGCGTGGCGCCATGTCCGTCGCCCGCTTCCGCAACATCGCCTGGCTGGCCTGGCGAAGGGAACTCGGCGTGGTGGACGAGGAGTGGGAGTGAGCTCATGAATTCGCTCCCGGAACGGGTCCGGGCGGCATTCGCCGAAGAGGGCGCGCTGGCCCGCAATCTCCCCGGCTTCGCGCCACGGGCGCCCCAGCAGGCCATGGCCGTGGCGGTGGCCGAGGCGATCGAGGCGGGGGAGGCACTGGTGGTGGAGGCCGGCACCGGCACCGGCAAGACCTACGCCTACCTGCTGCCCGCGCTGCTCGACGAGGGCACCACCATCGTCTCCACCGGCACCCGCCACCTCCAGGATCAGCTCTTCGAACGCGACCTGCCACGGCTGCAACAGGCGCTCGGCCTCGCCCGGCGCACCGCCCGGCTCAAGGGACGGGGCAACTATCTCTGCCATCACCGGCTGGAACTCACCCTGGAGCAGGGGCGGTTGCGCAGCCGGGAACTGGTCCACCAGCTGGAGATCCTGCGTCACTGGCGCGGGCGCACGCGCAGGGGCGACATCGCCGAGGTGGAGGGCGTGCCCGAGGATTCGCCCATCTGGCCGCTGGTCACCTCCACGGCCGACAACTGCCTTGGCGGGGAGTGTCCGCGCTATTCGGACTGCTTCGTCGTGCGGGCGAGGCGCGAGGCGCTGGAAGCCGATCTGGTCGTCATCAACCATCACCTGCTGGCCGCCGATCTGGCGCTGAAGGAGGAAGGCTTCGGCAGCCTGCTCCCTGAGGCCGCCACCATCGTCGTGGACGAGGCGCACCAGCTCCCCGATACGGTCACGCGCTTCTTCGGCGCCAGTTTCACCAGCCGGCAGCTCACGCACCTGGCGCGGGACACGAAACAGGAGCATCTGGAAGCGGGCGGCGGCCTGGGCGAGGTGGAGGAGCTCACCGATCCCCTGGTCAAGAGCGTCGCCGATTTCCGGCTCCTGCTGGGTCCTGCCGGCCAGCGCCGGCCCTGGCGCGGTCTCGCTTCCAACCCGGAGGTGCGCGATGGTCTGGAACGGCTCGGCCAGTGCCTGCAATCGCTCTGCGACTGGCTGGAGCAGGCCGCACCGCGCAGTCGTGGGCTCGAGCAATGCTGGCACCGGGCGCGGGCACTGCTGGCCATGCGCGAATCCCTCCTGGCGGAGGCGCCGGACGACCAGGTGTGCTGGCTCGAGACCCGGCAGCGGGGCTTCGGGATCCATTTCACGCCGCTCGACGTGGCGGGCATCTATCGCGAATGCACGAGCGAGCTGGAGGCGAACTGGATCTTCACCTCGGCCACGCTGGCCGTGGGAGACTCGTTCGACCACTTCATCGCCCGCCTCGGGCTGGAGGCGCCGCGCACGCTGAAGCTCGAAAGCCCGTTCGACTACCGGAGCAATGCGCTCGTCTACCTGCCGCCGGGCCTGCCCGAACCGAACAGTCCCGAGTATCCCGGCGCCGTGATCGAGACCGCGGAGGAGGTGATCGCGGCCAGCGAGGGCCGCGCCTTCCTGCTCTTCACCAGCCACCGGGCGCTGGAAGAGGCCGCCGCGAGGCTTCGGGACGTGCTCGACTATCCGGTGCTGGTGCAGGGCGACGCGCCGCGCGCCCAGCTGCTGGCCCGCTTCCGGCGGCTGGGCAATGCCGTGCTGCTCGGCACCAGCAGCTTCTGGGAAGGCGTCGACGTGCCGGGCGAGGCGCTGTCGCTGGTGCTGATCGACCGGCTGCCCTTCGCCTCGCCGGGGGATCCCGTGCTGGCGGCCCGGATCGAACGACTGCGCGAGCAGGGCGCCAATCCCTTCCTCGACTACCAGGTGCCCCAGGCCGTGATCGCCCTCAAGCAGGGCGCCGGCCGCCTGATCCGGGACGTGGAAGACCGGGGCGTGCTGGTGCTGTGCGACCCGCGCGTCAGCAACCGGCATTACGGCCGTCTGTTCCTCGAGAGCCTGCCGCCGATGC
>JALVEM010000402.1 GCA_027030825.1 Thiohalobacter sp. | reverse complement strand
GCAGGATCCTCGCCATAGAGGTTCGGCAGCGCATAGAGGACACCGATCGCCACGACGAGCACGATCAACAGGTACTTCCACAGGGGATATCGGTTCATCGGAAATCTGCCTTCGTGGATGCCACGGGATCAGGGGCTCAGAGTTCGCCCTTGAGCGTGCCCTTGGGCATCAGGGCCGCGATCGCCTGCCGCTGCACGCGCACCTCGACGTTGTCCGCAATCTTCATCTGCACGAAACTGTCGCCGACCTCGGTGATCCTTCCCAGCAGCCCGCCGTTGGTCACCACCTCGTCGCCCTTCTTCAGGCTTTCGATGAGCTGCTTGTGTTCCTTGATCTTCTTCTGCTGGGGACGCAGGATCAGGAAATAGAAGACGACCAGGATCAGGATGAGCGGCAGGAAGCCCATCAGCGGATCGGGCTGCTGTGCGGCGGGCGCGCCCTCGGCCCAGGCCGGCGAGACGAAGAAATCGAGCAATCGCATCTTGTTTCCCTTGTGGCTGTTCGTTTTCGCGGCGAGCGCCCCGATCGCACGGGGGCCCGCCGACGGCGCGCTATTATGGCACAGGCGCGGCCCGGGGTCGCGTTCAGTCCCGCTCCCGGGCGGCCAGGAACGCCCGCGCCCATTCCGCGAACCGCGCCTCCTCGATCGCCGTGCGGATCTCGCGCATCAGGCGCTGATAGTAATGGAGATTGTGCTGCGTGTTGAGCCGCGCGCCGAGGATCTCGTTGCAGCGGTCCAGATGGTGGAGGTAGGCCCGGGTATAGTGACGACAGGTGGGGCAGTCGCAGGCAGGATCGAGCGGGCCGGTGTCGGTGCGGTAGCGGGCGTTGCGGATCCTGACCACGCCCTCGCTGGTGAACAGGTGGCCGTTGCGGGCGTTGCGGGTGGGCAGGACGCAGTCGAACATGTCCACGCCGCGCAACACGGACTGCACGATGTCCTCCGGCCTGCCCACCCCCATGAGATAGCGCGGCCGGTCGATCGGCAGCAGCGGCAGCGTGGCCTCCAGGATACGGTTGCGCTCTTCCTCTGGCTCGCCGACGGACAGCCCGCCGACGGCATAGCCGTCGAACCCGATCCCGATCAGGCCGCGGGCCGATTCCTCGCGCAGCTCCGGATACATGCCGCCCTGCACGATGCCGAACAGGGCCGCCGGATTGTCGCCGTGCGCGGCCTTCGAGCGTTCCGCCCAGCGCAGCGACAGCGCCATCGACTCGCGCGCCTGCTCGAAGGTGGCCGGCCAGGGCGTGCACTCGTCGAAGATCATCACGATGTCGGAACCCAGCGCGCGCTGCACCTGCATGGACTCCTCGGGCCCGAGGAACACCTTCGCGCCGTCCACGGGCGAGCGGAAGTGGACCCCCTCCTCGGTGATCCGGCGCATCTCGCCCAGGCTGTAGACCTGGAAGCCGCCGGAGTCGGTCAGGATGGGTCCGTCCCAGTGCATGAATCCGTGCAGATCCCCGTGCAGGCGGATGATGTCGGTGCCGGGCCGCAGCATCAGATGGAAGGTGTTGCCCAGGATGATCTCCGCGCCGGTGCCGCGCACCTCTTCCGGGGTCATGGCCTTGACCGTGCCGTAGGTGCCGACCGGCATGAAGGCCGGCGTCTCCACCGTGCCCCGCTCGAACACCAGTCGGCCGCGCCGCGCCGCGCCGTCGGTCGCAATCAGTTCGAACCGCATGCCACCTCACTCCTCACGCCTCACCCCTCACGTCTCACCACAAACATCGCATCCCCGTAGCTGAAGAACCGGTATTCTTGCCTCACCGCGTGGCGGTAGGCACGCATCACCTCGTGATAACCGCCGAAGGCGCAGACCAGCATCAGGAGGGTGGACTCGGGGAGATGGAAGTTGGTGAGCAGCGCGTCGACCACCCGGAACCGGTAGCCGGGCGTGATGAACAGCCGTGTCTCGCCGCGATAGGGGGCAAGCTCTCCTCCTGCCGCAGCCGTCTCCAGTGCGCGCACCACGGTGGTGCCCACCGCCACCACGCGCCCCCCGCGCGTGCGCGTCCGGGCGA
>JALVEM010000401.1 GCA_027030825.1 Thiohalobacter sp. | reverse complement strand
CAGAAAGAGGACGAAGAATCCCGAACTGGCGATCAGCAGCGCCGTGCCCAGATCCGGCTGCCGGGCGATGAGCAGGGTCGGCAGCAGGATCAGCGCCCCGCTGACCAGCAGGCGGCCGGGGCTGGGCGGCAGCCGGACATCGGCCAGGTACCAGGCCACCATGGCCGGAACCGTCAGTTTCATCATCTCGGAGGGCTGGAAACGCACGAACCCCAGGTCCAGCCAGCGGCGTGCCCCCTTGCCCACGTCACCGAACGCCAGCACGGCCACCAGCAGGGCGATGCCGATGCCGTAGAGCCAGGGTGCCCAGCGCTGGATCAGTTCCGGGGGGATCTGGGCCACCACGAAGAGGGTAGCGTAGGCGACTGCCAGGCGCAGGAGCTGGCGCAGCATCACGGCCTCGCTCTGGCCGCTGGCGCTGTAGAGGATCACCAGTCCGGCGCCCGAGAGCAGCATCAGGCCGAGCAGCAGGATGCCGTCGACGTGAAGGCGCTGGAGCAGTCCGGCCCGGGTCCCGGAACCGGGATGGATATCGGCCTGCAGCACGCTCATGGTTTTCCTCCCTCGTTCGGGTCTCGAGTCGACCGGTCCGTCGTGGCAGGCTCCTCGAGCGGATGGTCGGCGAAATACCGGTCCAGGATGCGCCGGGCGATGGGCGCGGCCACCGAGCCGCCGGAGCCGCCGTGCTCGACGATCACGGAGACGGCGATGCGCGGGTCGTCGGCAGGCGCGAAGGCGACGAAGAGCGCATGGTCGCGCAGTTTCTCGTCGATCTTCTCGGGGTCGTATTCCTCTTCCTGGGCCAGGCCGAAGACCTGGGCGGTGCCGGTCTTGCCGGCGATTCTGAACCCCTCGATGCCAATGCCCACCTTGCGCGCCGTGCCATGCCGGCCGTGCACCACGGCGACCATGGCGCGCACCACCTGCTCCCAGTTGGCCGGATCGCGCACCGGCAGCGTCTCGGGCGGGGCCTGCGGCAGCTGCACCACCTCGTGGCTTTCGGGCTGCTCGATGGCAACCACCACATGCGGGACATGATACCGGCCGCGCGTGGCCAGCGTGGCGGTGGCCACGGCCAGTTGCAGCGGCGTGGCCAGGTCGAAACCCTGGCCGATGCCGGCGATCAGGGTCTCGCCGGGGAACCAGGGCTGGCGGTGCACGCGGCGTTTCCACTCGCTCGACGGCAGCAGTCCGGCGGCCTCGCCCAGGATGTCGATGCCCGTCCTGCGCCCGAAACCGAAGCCGGCCAGGAAGTCGTGCATCCGGTCGATGCCGAGCGAGCGCGCGAGATCGTAGAAGTAGACGTCGCAGGACTGGGCGATGGCCTCCTGCAGATCCATGCGGCCGTGTCCCCAGCGCTTCCAGTCCCGGTACTTGTGTTCCCTGCCCGGGAGCTGATAGTAGCCGGGGCACCAGGTGGTGCTCTTGGGGGTGATGAGGCCGAGTTCCAGCCCGGCCAGGCCCACGAAGGGCTTGATGGTCGAGCCCGGCGGATACTGGCCGCGCAGGGCACGATTGAAGAGCGGGCGGTCCTCGTCGTTCTGCAGGGCGCGATAGGTCTTGAGCGGGATTCCGCGAACGAAGGGGTTGGGGTCGAAGCCCGGCAGACTGACCATGGCCAGCACGGCGCCGGTGCGGGGATCGATGGCGACCGCCGAGCCGCTGTGATTTCCAAAGGCCTCGGCCGCTGCCGCCTGCAGCCGCACGTCGAGCGTCAGGTGCAGGGCGCTGCCCGGAATCGGAGGCTGGCGGTGGATCTCGCGCAGCGGTCGGCCCTGGGCGTTGGTCTCGACCTGACGGTAGCCCACCGTACCGTGCAGGACCGCCTCGTAGGTACGTTCGATCCCGGTTTTCCCCGTATGGGTGCTGCCCCGGTAGTTGGCGGGATCGAGCCGCCGGAGATCGCGTTCGTTGATGCGCCCGACATAGCCCACCACATGCGCGGTGAGCGGGCCGAGCGGGTAATGGCGGGTCAGCGCCGCTTCGATGTCGACGCCCGGGAACTCGTGGCGTTCCACGGCGAATCGGGCGACTTCCTCG
>JALVEM010000400.1 GCA_027030825.1 Thiohalobacter sp. | reverse complement strand
ACTGCTCAAGCTGGCCCCCGACCTCTATGACATCACGGTATTCGGCGGCGAGCCCTACGGCAACTACAACCGCATCATGCTCTCGCCCGTGCTGGCGGGTGAGAAGACCATCGACGAGATCATCCTCAACGACGACGACTGGTACGCCGAGCATGGCATCACCCTGCACAAGGGCAAGTGGGTGGTCGAGATCGATCGCGCCCGCCGCATGGTGCGCGCCGACGACGGCACCGAGGCGAAATACGACCGGCTGATCATCGCGACCGGCTCCAGACCCTTCATCATCCCGGTGCCGGGCAACGAGCTCGAGGGCGTGGTGGCCTTCCGTGACATCGCCGACGTGGACGCCATGCTGGAAGCCGCCCGTGCGCACGAACATGGCAAGGCGGTCGTGATCGGCGGCGGCCTGCTGGGCCTGGAGGCGGCCAACGGCCTGATGAAGCAGGGCATGGACGTGACCGTCATCCATCTCATGGACACGCTCATGGAACGCCAGCTCGACAAGCCGGCGGGCAGCCTGCTCAAGGCTTCGCTCGAAGAGCGGGGCATGAAGTTCCTGCTGGAGGCGGAGACCGAAGCCATCCTCGGCAGCGAGAAGGTGGAGGGCGTGCGGCTCAAGGACGGCCTCGAGATCCCGGCCGATCTGGTCGTCATGGCAGTCGGCATTCGACCCAATATCGAACTGGCGAAAAAGGCCGGCCTGCATTGCGAGCGCGGTATCGTGGTGGACGACACGCTGCAGACCTACGACCCGCGCATCTATGCCGTGGGCGAGTGCGTGCAGCACCGGGGCGTGACCTATGGCCTGGTCGCGCCCCTGTTCGAGCAGGCCAAGGTCTGCGCCAACCACCTGGCCCGCATCGGCATCGCCCGCTACGAAGGCTCGATGACCTCGACCAAGCTCAAGGTGACCGGCATCGATCTCTTCTCCGCAGGCGATTTCCACGGCGACGAGTACACCGAGGATCTGGTCTTCCAGGATCCGGGACGCGGTGTCTACAAGAAGCTGGTGCTGCGGGACAACCGCATCATCGGCGCGGTGCTCTATGGCGACACCATCGACGGTTCCTGGTACTTCGAGCTGATGCGCGATGGCACGGATGTCTCCGACATGCGCGACCATCTGCTGTTCGGCCAGGCCCATCTGGGCGATTCCGGCCATGGCGAGGAGACGCGCGTGGCCGCCATGCCGGACGATGCCGAGATCTGCGGCTGCAACGGCGTGTGCAAGGGCGACATCGTCAAGGCCATCACCGAGAAGAAGCTGTTCACGCTGGAAGAGGTCCGCGCCCACACCAAGGCTTCCAGTTCCTGCGGCTCCTGCACCGGACTGGTCGAGGCGCTGCTGGCCCACGTGGTGGGTGGCGACTATTCGGTGGCGCCGCACCTCAAGCCCATGTGCGGCTGCACGGATCACACCCACGACGAAGTCCGCAAGGCGATCCGCGTCAACGAGCTCAATAGCATCCGTCAGGTCATGGATTTCCTCGAGTGGAAGACGCCGGACGGCTGTCCCAAGTGCCGCCCCGCGCTCAACTACTACCTGCTCTGCCAGTGGCCGGGCGAATACCAGGACGATTCGCGTTCGCGCTTCATCAACGAGCGCGTGCACGCCAACATCCAGAAGGACGGCACCTATTCGGTCGTGCCGCGCATCTGGGGCGGCGAGACCACGCCGGCCCAGCTCAAGGCCATCGCCGAGATCGCGGAGAAGTACCAGGTGCCCACCGTCCACATCACCGGCGGTCAGCGCATCGACCTGCTGGGCGTGAAGAAGGAAGACCTGCCGGCCATCTGGGGCGACCTGGCCGAGGCCGGTTTCGTTTCCGGGCACGCCTACGGCAAGGCCATGCGCACGGTCAAGACCTGCGTGGGCAAGAACTGGTGCCGGTTCGGCACCCAGGATTCCACCCAGCTAGGCATCGACATCGAGAAGATGACCTGGGGCGCCTGGATGCCGCACAAGTTCAAGGCCGCCGTCTCCGGCTGCCCGCGCAACTGTGCCGAGGCCACCATCAAGGACTTCGGCGTGGTGTGCGTGGAT
>JALVEM010000399.1 GCA_027030825.1 Thiohalobacter sp. | reverse complement strand
TCCGACCGTGAGTGACTACAAGCACACGCTGAACCTGCCCCACACCGACTTCCCCATGCGCGGCAATCTGGCCAAGCGCGAGCCGCAGATGCTCTCGCGCTGGCAGCAGCTGGATCTCTACCGGCGGCTGCGCGAGAAGCACGCCGGTCGCCCGCGTTTCGTGCTGCACGACGGCCCCCCCTATGCCAACGGCGCCATTCATATCGGCCATGCGGTCAACAAGATCCTCAAGGACATCATCGTCAAGAGCCGCTCGCTGGCCGGCTTCGATGCGCCCTTCGTGCCCGGCTGGGACTGCCACGGCCTGCCGATCGAGCTCAATGTGGAAAAGCGCATCGGCAAGCCGGGCGAGCAGGTGGACGCGGCCACCTTCCGGGCCGAATGCCGCAAGTACGCCGCCGAGCAGGTCGAGATCCAGAAGGAGGATTTCATCCGCCTGGGCGTGTTCGGCGACTGGGAACATCCCTATCTCACCATGAACTACCGCTTCGAGGCGGACATCGTGCGCGCGCTCGGCCGCATCGTGGCCAACGGCCACCTGACCCGTGGTTACAAGCCGGTGCACTGGTGCACGGACTGCGGCTCGGCGCTGGCCGAGGCCGAGGTGGAATACGAGGAACGGACCTCGCCGGCCATCGACGTCCGCTTCCGGGTGCTCGACGAGCCCGCACTGCTCGCCCGCATGCGCCACGCGCCGGACGGGGCCGGGGAGGGGCCGGTCTCGGTGGTCATCTGGACCACCACGCCCTGGACGCTGCCGGCCAACCAGGCGGTCTCGCTCAATCCCGAGTTCGAATACGCGCTCGTTCAGGTCGACTGGGAACAGGGGCGCGAGCGGCTGCTCCTCGCCGAGGATCTGCTCGCCGACGCCATGGCCCGCTGGGGCATCGACGACTACCGGGTGGTGGCCTATGCGAAGGGCCGTGATCTGGAGGGTCTGAAGCTCGCGCATCCCTTCATGGAACGCGAGGTGCCGATCATCGTCGGCGAACACGTCACGGCCGAGGCCGGCACCGGCGCCGTGCACACCGCGCCCGGCCATGGCCAGGAAGACTATGTCGTCGGCCAGCGGTACGGCCTGCCGGTGGACAATCCGGTGGGCCCGGACGGCCGCTTTCTGCCGGAGACGCCGATCTTCGGCGGCGAGCACGTGTTCTCGGCCAACGATCACGTCATCGAGGTGCTCAAGGCGAATGGCGCCCTGGTGCACCGGGCCGCCCTGCGCCACAGCTATCCGCACTGCTGGCGTCACAAGACGCCGATCATCTTCCGCGCCACGCCCCAGTGGTTCATCAGCATGGATGCGAAGGGACTGCGCGAGCAGGCGCTCGAGGCCATCCGCCAGGTCACCTGGATCCCCGACTGGGGTCAGGTGCGGATCGAGAACATGGTCGCCACCCGGCCCGACTGGTGCATCTCGCGCCAGCGGGCCTGGGGGGTGCCGATCACGCTGTTCGTGCACCGCCGCACCGGCGAGCCCCATCCGGACACCCACCGGCTGATCGAGGAGGTGGCGCTGCTGATCGAACGCCACGGCGTGGACGCCTGGTACGACCTGGATCCGGCCGATCTGCTGGGCGATGAGGCCGCCGACTACGAGAAGGTGACCGACATCCTCGACGTCTGGTTCGATTCCGGCGTCACCCACTATTGCGTGCTCAACCACCGGCCGGAGCTGCACCGCCCCGCCGAGCTCTACCTGGAAGGCTCGGACCAGTATCGCGGCTGGTTCCAGTCCTCGCTGCTCACCTCGGTGGCCATGGTGGGCGAGGCGCCCTACCGGGCCGTGCTCACCCATGGCTTCACGGTGGATGCGAAGGGCGAGAAGATGTCCAAGTCGCGCGGCAACGTGGTGGCGCCGCAGAAGGTGGTGGGCACGCTGGGCGCCGACATCCTGCGCCTGTGGGTGGCGGCCACCGACTATCGCAGCGAGATGAGCGTCTCCGACGAGATCCTCAAGCGCACCGCCGATGCCTACCGCCGCATCCGCAACACGGCCCGTTTTCTGCTCGCCAATCTCAACGGCTTCGATCCGGAGGCCAATGCCGTGCCG
>JALVEM010000398.1 GCA_027030825.1 Thiohalobacter sp. | reverse complement strand
AAGGAAATCAAGTTCGAGTTCGACACCGTCGACAAGCTCGACGTCGAGCACAAGTGATTCCGGACGCGGGGAGGCGTCGAGCCTCCCCGGGTTTCCACGAGCCCTTTGCAACGAATCTTTGAGGTATACACATCATGAGCGAAATTCAGGACTACAAGTCGAGCGTCTGCGATCCGGCCAGCCGCAAGTTCGAGACCTTCTCCTATCTGCCGGAGATGGGCATGGACGAGATCCGCAAGCAGGTGGAGTACATCGTCTCCAAGGGCTGGAACCCGGCCATCGAGCATACCGAGCCGGAGAACGCCTTCGGTCATTACTGGTACATGTGGAAGCTGCCCATGTTCGGCGAGACCGATGTGGACAAGATCCTGGCCGAGGCCGAGGCCTGCCACAAGGAGTATCCCGACCATCACGTGCGCCTGATCGGCTACGACAACTACGCCCAGTCTCAGGGCACGGCCATGGTCATCTTCCGGGGCACCCCCGGCAAGTGCAAGTGACCTGACGGCCAGAGAGGTCTGAAGGACCCGGACCCCCGCTCGGCACTCCGGGCGGGGGTTTTTTGTCCCTGACAGGCAAAGCGCAGGCTGTATTCACAGGCCGGCGCCTGTGCAGAATACCCTGAAGCAGGAGTCTCCGAACATGACCGAGCAAGCTGCTGAACAGTATAAAATCACCGAAGAACCCTATTACCTTCCCGTCCACGACGAGGTGTCGCTCTACGAGGCCGCCTACGGCGCCCGCATGCCCGTGATGCTCAAGGGGCCGACCGGCTGCGGCAAGTCCCGTTTCGTGGAGTACATGGCCTGGAAGCTCGGCCGACCGCTGATCACCGTGGCCTGCAACGAGGACATGACGGCCTCCGATCTGGTCGGGCGCTTCCTGCTGGACAAGGACGGCACCGTCTGGCAGGACGGTCCGCTGACCATCGCCGCCCGCATCGGCGCCATCTGCTACCTCGACGAGGTGGTCGAGGCGCGCCAGGACACCACGGTGGTCATCCATCCGCTGACCGACCATCGCCGGGTGCTGCCGCTGGACAAGAAGGGCGAGCTGGTCCACGCCCATCCCGACTTCCAGCTGGTGATCTCCTACAACCCGGGCTACCAGAGCCTCATGAAGGATCTCAAGCAGTCGACCAAGCAGCGCTTCGCCGCACTGGATTTCGACTATCCCGAGGCCGATGTCGAGTCCGACATCGTGATGCACGAGACCGGCGTGGACAAGGAGACGGCCGAGAAACTGGTGCAGATCGCCCATCGGGCCCGCAACCTGAAGGGGCATGGTCTGGACGAGGGCATCTCCACCCGCCTGCTGGTCTATGCCGGCCAGCTCATCGCCAAGGGCGTGGATCCCTCGGCTGCCTGCCGGATGACCCTGGTGCGTCCGCTCACCGACGATCCCGACATGCGGGACACGCTGGATGCGGCAGTCAGCACCTTCTTTTCCTGAGGCAGATGACCGGCGGAGTGGAAAGCCGCCGGAGGAGCACGCATGACCGTCAACCTGGAAGAATACGAGAGCTGCTTCGCGAAACTGGACCCCGAGGTCCGGCAGGATCTCGAAGGCACCTTTCAGGAGGCCGCCCGGGTGATGTCCGGTCCGGCCTTCCAGCAGTACCTGGAAGGCGCGCGCGGGCTGTGCAACCTGGGGCGGGGTCCGGATCTGGTGGTGACCTATCTCCAGGAGATGCCGCTGGTGGTCAAGGAGGTAGGCGAGGACGTCATCATCGATGTGGTGACGGCGGCCATGAAGCTGGCGTCCATGACCTCCGGCGAGGTGATCTCGCTCATGCTCGCCAGCCTGCCCACGGCGGCACGGCGCCTGGGTGACGCCGAGCTGCTGCGCAGCTATCTCAATTTCATTCACCAGCTCTCGGCGCGTGCCGCCCGCGGCCTGCGCCCCATGCTCAACCACATCGACGAGCTGCTCGGCAAGCTGACCCTGGGCGGACTGAAGCGCTGGGCCTTCTTCGGTGCCGAGGCCTACCGGCGCGACCTGAACAACCTGACCAGATACTTCAATCTGGAAACCCAGGATTCGCTCGCCATGCTCCA
>JALVEM010000397.1 GCA_027030825.1 Thiohalobacter sp. | reverse complement strand
CGCGGGCAGTCCCTGGGAGGGCACTTCCCTGCCCGTGAGGATGTGGATGAGCTGCTTTTCTCCCCCGCTGGGGTAGATCGTGGGAATCTCGACCACGCTGATCCGGTCGTCACCCGAGTCCTCGACCGCCCGGCGCATGGCGGCGATGGCCTCGGGCTTGTTGTCCTCGATGCCGATGGCGCACTGGGGGGCGGAAAGTGCGTGCAGCAGGATGCGGATGCCGCTGACGATGTCGTCGGCACGCTCGCGCATCAGCCGGTCGTCGCAGGTGATCCAGGGTTCGCATTCCGCGCCGTTGACGATCAGCAGCTCGATGGAGCGTCCGACGGCCGGATTCATCTTGATGAAGCTGGGAAAGCCGGCGCCGCCCAGCCCGACGATGCCGGCGTCCCGGATCCGGTTGCGCAGGGCGCTGGGATCCATGGATTCGTAGTCCTCGATGGGGTTTTCCGGCTCGCACCAGCGGTCCTCGCCATCGACCTCGATCACGATGCAGGGCGCCTTGAGGCCCGAGGGATGCGGCACGGGAAAATCACCGACGGCCACGACCCGGCCCGAGGTCGGCGCGTGAACCGGCACGCTGACGTAGCCCTCGGGACGGGCGATGCGCTGCCCCTTGAGTACCCGGTCGCCGGTTTTGACCAGCGGCCGGGCCGGTTCGCCGATGTGCTGCTGCATGGGCAGGGTCAGCAGCGGAGGGAGGGGGGCTGGCTCGATGGGGGTCTCGCTCGACTCCCGCTTGTGCTCCTCGAGCACCAGACCGCCGTGGAAGCGATGCAGCTGCGAGAAATCGTAGCTCATCCGGCCTGCTCCAGTGCCGGCGGCGGCGTGATGTCGATCCATTTCTCGTCGGGCGAGGGCCACTTCCACGTATTGAGGTCGGGTTTCACCGGGACCATGTGGATGCAGTCGACCGGGCAGGGTTCGACGCACAGCTCGCAGCCGGTGCATTCCTCTGCGATGACAGTGTGCATGTGCTTGGCTGCGCCCACGATGGCATCCACCGGGCAGGCCTGGATGCACAGGGTGCAGCCGATGCACAGGTTCTCGTCGATGACCGCCACGTACCTGCCTTCCTTCGCCTCGCCCACGTCCTCGGCCAGCGGCTTGGGATCGCGACCGAGCAGGTCGGCGAGCGCCATGATCACCGCCTCGCCGCCGGGCACGCAACGATTGATGTCGGCCTCTCCCGAGGCGATGGCCTCGGCATAGGGCTTGCAGCCGGGATAGCCGCACTGCCCGCACTGGGTCTGCGGCAGCAGGGCGTTGATCTGGTCGACGATCGGATCCTCCTCCACGCGGAAGCGCTCCGCTGCATAGCCCAGGATCAGGCCCAGGAGGCCGGCCAGGATGGCGAGGACGAGGATCGCTTCGAGCATGGCGTCAGCCCTTGATGAGCCCGGAGAAGCCCATGAATGCCAGTGACATCATGCCGGCGGTCATCAGGGCGGCCGAGGCGCCCTGGAAGGGCCTGGGGACGTCGGCGGCATTGACGCGTTCGCGGATCGCGGCGAACAGGGCCAGCACCAGCGAGAAGCCCACGGCGGCGCCGAAGCCGTAGATGGCGGATTCGAGCAGGTTGTGTTCCTCCTGGACATTGAGCAGGGCCACGCCGAGCACGGCGCAGTTGGTGGTGATCAGCGGCAGGAAGATGCCCAGCACCTGATAGAGCACGGGACTGGTCTTGTGTACCACCATCTCGGTAAACTGGACCACGGCGGCGATGACCAGGATGAAGGCGATGGTGCGGAGATATTCCAGTCCCAGCGGTGCCAGGAGGTATTCGTTGACCAGATAGCTGCAGATGGCCGAGAGCGTGAGCACGAAGGTGGTGGCCAGCCCCATGCCGGTGGCCGTCTCCAGCTTGCGCGAGACGCCCATGAAGGGACACAGCCCCAGGAACTTCACCAGGACGAAGTTGTTCACCAGGACGGTGCTTACCAGGATCAGGGCGTATTCGCTCACGGACGACTACCTCCAGGGTGTGGTCGGTCGGCTCACTTGACCCGCATGCCCGGCTCGGCGCCGGTGTCGGGCGAGAGCAGGAACAGATCCTTCCCTCCCG
>JALVEM010000396.1 GCA_027030825.1 Thiohalobacter sp. | reverse complement strand
TCACTCAATTTCCGTGTTTTCCGTGTGTTTCCGTGGCCATTTCCCATCACGGTCATCCCGGAAGCCCGCGCATCGCCCACCCTCGGTCATCCCGGAAGCCCGCGCAGCGTCCCCCTCAGTCATCCCGGAAGCCCGCGCAGCGGGCTATCCGGGATCCAGGAAAAGCATCAGCCGCGGTGGCAGGGATCAGCGTGGTTTCTGGATTCCGGGTCTCGCTCCCCCGGCTCAAGGCCGGGGTCACTCACCCGGAATGACGAAAGGAGAGAAGCCGCTCGCCCGGACTGACGGATGATGAAACGGTCCGTTCGAAATGGCGAACGAAGACACCCGATGCAAGGATGAACGCCTCACCCCTCACTTCTCACTCCTCACCCTCTTTCCGTGGCTATATTTCTCGGGCTATTTCAACCCGGCGGCGTCGCGCAGTTCCTCGGCCTTGTCGGTGCGCTCCCAGGTGAACTCGGGCTCCTCGCGGCCGAAGTGGCCGTAGGCGGCGGTCTTGCGGTAGATCGGCCGGATGAGGTCGAGCATGCGGATGATGCCGTAGGGCCGCAGGTCGAAGTGGGCGCGGATCAGTTCCTCGATCTTCTCGTCCGGCACCTTGCCGGTGCCGAAGGTGTTGACCATGACCGAGGTCGGCTCGGCCACACCGATGGCGTAGGAGACCTGGATCTCGCAGCGGTCCGCCAGCCCGGCGGCGACGATGTTCTTGGCGATGTAGCGCCCGGCGTAGGCCGCCGAGCGGTCCACCTTGGACGGGTCCTTGCCGGAGAAGGCGCCGCCGCCGTGGTGGGCCGCGCCACCGTAGGTGTCGACGATGATCTTGCGCCCGGTCAGGCCGCAGTCGCCCACCGGGCCGCCGATGACGAAGGAGCCGGTCGGGTTGATGTGATACTGGGTGTCGCTGTGACGCCATTCCTCCGGAATGACCGGATAGATGATGTTTTCCATCACGGCCTCGCGGATCTTCTCGTAGGAGATGTCGGGGTCGTGCTGGGTGGAGAGCACCACGGCGTCGACACCGGTAATCCTGCCGTCCTCGTAGCGCAGGGTGACCTGGCTCTTGGCGTCCGGGCGCAGCCAGGGCAGCACCTTGCTCTTGCGCATCTCGGCCTGGCGCTGCACCAGCCGGTGGGCGTAGTGGATGGCGGCCGGCATCAGGACCTCGGTCTCGTTGCAGGCATAGCCGAACATCAGGCCCTGGTCGCCGGCGCCCTGTTCCTCGGGGCGTTCGCGGTCCACGCCGCGGGCGATGTCGGAGGACTGCTTGCCGATCAGCGAGATCACCGCGCAGGTCGAGCCGTCGAAGCCGACGTCGGAGCTGGTGTAGCCGATGTCGCAGATGACCTTGCGCACCAGTTCGTCGAGGTCCACCCAGGCCTCGGTGGAGATCTCGCCGGCGATGATGGCCGCGCCGGTCTTGACCAGGGTCTCGCAGGCCACCCTCGAGTGCGGATCCTGCTCGAGCAGGGCGTCGAGCACGGCGTCGGAGATCTGGTCGGCGACCTTGTCGGGATGACCTTCGGAGACGGATTCGGAAGTGAAGAGGTAACTGCTCATGGCGTGATGCTCCTTGTCGTCGGCAGGCCGGAACGAAAAAACCCGCTGGCCAAAGCACAAGCGGGTTTCCTGGGATTCCTTGCCTGTTTCGCTTTAGCCGGATTTCTATAGCGCCCGCAATCTGAAATCAAATCGGCGCTTGGCGGGGGATTCTAGGTGAGGGCGAAGGCCAAGTCAAAGCACGGGGTCGAGACGCACGCTGGCGTCTTGTGGGTCGATCTCGAGTTCGAGGCTGGCATGGCCCGCCTCCAGCACGGGCTCGTCGCCGCAACTGCAGCAGGCCACGAGCACGTCGAAGTGGATGCCGATGCGGGCCCGGGGGCGATCGGCCTCTGTCTCGACGGCCTCCACCTCGAAGCCGAGATCGTCGCTCAGCGGGCGGTCGCCCCGGCGCACGAAGGCGGCCAGCGGGAAGCTCGAGGCCGGCAGCGCGGCGAGCTCCTCGCGCAGTACGCGACGGAAGGCGGGCGTGCGCCAGGCGGCGAGACTGCGGGGCAGGAAGATCATCCGGGAATTCTACCAGAAAGCACCGTGTCATGTTTCCGACGTGCTTGTCCGCGCCCGGTGCGCAAGGCAGACTGTCGGGCCCGATTCCCGACACGATTCCGAGGAGGAACGCCATGGTTTCACTGGAGACACCCGTCTGCGATTTCGGCTGGAAGGCGCCGGACTTCGCGCTGCCCGGCGTCGACGGCAAGGTCTGGACCCGCGACGAGTGCATGGGCGAGAACGGCCTGCTGGTGATGTTCATCTGCAATCACTGCCCCTATGTGAAGGCCATCCGCGAGCGCCTGGTGCGCGACACCCGCGAGCTGCTCGACTACGGCATCGGCAGCGTGGCCATCATGTCCAACGATCCCACGGACTATCCCGAGGACTCCTTCGAGAACATGAAGAAGGTCGCCGAGGAATACGGCTTTCCGTTCCCCTACCTGCTCGACGAGACGCAGGAGGTGGCGCGCCGCTACGGGGCCGTCTGCACGCCGGATTTCTTCGGATTCAACCGCAATCTCGAATTGCAGTATCGGGGTCGTCTCGATGCCTCGCGCAAGGAGACCGCGCCGCCGGACGCCCGTCGCGAGCTGTTCGAGGCCATGGTGCAGGTGGCGAAGACCGGCAAGGGCCCGAAGGAACAGATCCCCAGCATGGGCTGTTCGATCAAGTGGAAGTCGGGTGCCGAACAGGCAGGCTGATAAATAAAGCTTTTCCTGTCATAAACAACATTGACGGTCGGCTATTGCCCCCCACAGGCAACTGGTGGAAAATACGCGCCTCGGCGCGTCCGGACCGGGCGCGCTGCAGGCAGCGGAACATGAAGAAGAGGAGTCACCACGGGCTGCGCGCCCAGGGCGTCGCGGCTCCCGCCCGATGCAGACGAATTTCAGATCCCGGGCCTGGCCGGGGATCCGCTGAATCCGAACCGCTTTGAATCTATCCTCAAGGAGAGAACGCCCATGCCTTCTCGCAAAGAGCTTGCCAACGCCATCCGTGTCCTGAGCATGGACGCGGTCCAGAAAGCCAACTCGGGCCATCCGGGTGCCCCGATGGGCATGGCGGACATCGCCGAAGTCCTGTGGCGGGACTTTCTCAAGCACAACCCGAACAACCCGAACTGGTGGGACCGCGACCGCTTCGTGCTGTCCAACGGCCACGGCTCCATGCTGCTCTACTCGCTGCTGCATCTGACCGGCTACGACCTCAGCATGGAGGAGATCAAGAACTTCCGCCAGCTGCATTCCAAGACCCCCGGCCACCCGGAATACGGCTACACGCCCGGCGTGGAGACCACCACCGGCCCGCTCGGGCAGGGCATCACCAACGCCGTGGGCATGGCGCTGGCCGAGCGTACCCTGGCCGCCCAGTTCAATCGCGAGGGGCATCACATCGTCGACCACTACACCTATGTGTTCCTGGGCGACGGCTGCATGATGGAGGGCATCTCCCACGAGGCCTGCTCGCTGGCCGGCACCCTGGGGCTGGGCAAGCTGATCGCCTTCTGGGACGACAACGGCATCTCCATCGACGGTCATGTCGAGGAATGGTTCTCCGACGACACGCCCGGCCGTTTCGAGGCCTATGGCTGGCACGTGGTGCGCAACGTCGACGGCCACGACCCGGAGGCCATCGCCGCCGCCATCCGCGAGGCGCACGCCGTCAACGACAAGCCCTCGCTGATCTGCTGCCGCACCGTCATCGGCTACGGCGCGCCCAACCTCTGCGGCAGCCACGACTGCCACGGCGCCCCGCTGGGCGAGGACGAGATCAAGGCCACCCGCGAGAACCTCAACTGGCCCTATCCGCCCTTCGAGATCCCCGACGAGATCTATGCCGCCTGGGACGCCCGTGACAAGGGCGCGAAGGCCGAGGCCGAGTGGAACAGCAAGTTCGACGCCTACAAGGCCGCCTTCCCCGATCTGGCCGCCGAGTTCGAGCGCCGCATGAAGGGCGAGCTGCCCGCCAACTGGGAAGAGATCACGAAGGCCCATATCCAGGAGTGCGCCGAGAAGGGCGAGAGCGTGGCCACCCGCAAGGCCTCCAACAACACCATCAACGCCTATGCCAAGGCGCTGCCCGAGTTCTTCGGTGGTTCCGCCGACCTCACGCCCTCCAACCTCACCGCCTGGAAGGAAGCGGTCCACGTCAACAAGACGGTGGCCGACGGCAACTACCTCTCCTACGGCGTGCGCGAGTTCGGCATGTCGGCCATGATGAACGGCATGCAGCTGCACGGCGGCTTCCGGCCGTTCGGCGGCACCTTCCTCATGTTCTCGGAATATGCGCGCAACGCCCTGCGCATGGCCGCGCTCATGAAGATCGCGCCGATCTTCGTCTATACCCACGATTCCATCGGTCTGGGCGAGGACGGGCCCACCCACCAGCCCATCGAGCAGATCGCCACCCTGCGGCTGATGCCGAACATGTCGGTCTGGCGTCCGTGCGACACGGTGGAGACGGCCGTCGCCTGGAAGGCGGCCATCGAGCGCACCGACGGCCCCACCTCGCTGGTCTTCTCGCGCCAGGGCCTGCCGCACATGGAGCGTACGCCGGAGCAGATCGACAACATCGCCCGCGGCGGCTATGTGCTGCGCGACTGCGATGGCGAGCCCGAGCTCATCATCATCGCCACCGGCTCCGAAGTGTCGCTGGCCGTCCAGGCCGCCGAGAAGCTGGCCGGCGAGGGTCGTCGGGTGCGCGTGGTCTCCATGCCTTCGACCGATGTCTTCGATCTGCAGGATGCGGCCTATCGCGAGTCCGTGCTGCCGGCTGCCTGCACGAAGCGGCTCGCCGTCGAGGCCGGCGTGACGGACTACTGGCGCAAGTATGTCGGCCTGGAAGGCGACGTGGTCGGCATCGACCGGTTCGGCGAATCCGCACCGGCCGGCGAGCTGTTCAAGCATTTCGGTTTCACGGTGGAGAACGTCGTCGACCGCGCCAGGGCCCTGCTCTGAGCGCGCCACCGAGGGTTTCGATTCAGCACTGTTGCGAGTATCAGCAAGGAGAAGATCATGACAATCAAAGTCGGCATCAACGGGTTCGGCCGCATCGGCCGCATGGCCTTCCGGGCCATCTACAAGGAGTTTCCGGAGATCGAGGTCGTCGGCATCAACGACCTGCTCGACCCGGACTATCTCGCCTACATGCTTACGTACGATTCCGTGCACGGCCGCTTCGCGGGCGACGTGAAGGCCGAGGGCGGCAATCTCGTCGTCGACGGCAAGTCCATTCGCGTGACCGCCGAGACCGATCCGGCGAACCTGGCCTGGGGCGACGTCGGTGCCGACATCATCATCGAGTCCACCGGTTTCTTCCTGACCGCCGAGAGCTGCCAGAAGCACATCGACGCCGGCGCGAAGAAGGTGGTCCAGAGCGCGCCCTCCAAGGACGCCACGCCCATGTTCGTCTACGGCGTGAACCACAACACCTATGACGGCCAGGCCATCATCTCCGCCGCTTCCTGCACCACCAACTGCCTGGCTCCGGTGGCCAAGGTGCTGCACGACAACTGGGGCATCAAGCGTGGCCTGATGAGCACCGTGCATGCCGCCACCGCCACCCAGAAGACGGTCGACGGGCCGTCCAAGAAGGACTGGCGCGGCGGCCGCGGCATCCTGGAGAACATCATTCCGTCCTCCACCGGTGCCGCCAAGGCCGTGGGCAAGGTGCTGCCGGACCTCAACGGCAAGCTCACCGGCATGGCCTTCCGTGTGCCCACCTCCGACGTCTCCGTGGTGGACCTGACCTGCGAGCTGGACAAGGCCGCCTCCTATGACGACATCTGCGCGGCCATGAAGAAGGCCTCCGAGGAGGGCGATCTGGCCGGCGTGCTCGGCTATACCGAGGACAAGGTCGTCTCCACCGATTTCCGCGGCTGCCCGCAGCCCTCGGTGTTCGACGCCGGTGCCGGCATCCAGCTCGACGACACCTTCGTCAAGGTGGTGTCCTGGTACGACAACGAGTACGGCTACACCTGCAACATGCTGCGCATGCTCAAGCACATCGCCGGCTGACGGGTCAGCAGCACCGGCGCCGATTCCGGCGCCGGTGCCTTCCGTTTCCGGGGAGGCTTCCGGCAAGCCCACGGCTTGCCAGAATCCTTCCAGAAAACGCAACGGAGTGGCACACCATGTCCATTTTGAAGATGACCGATCTCGACCTGGCCGGCAAGCGCGTGCTCATCCGCGAGGATCTCAACGTGCCTCTCAAGGACGGCAAGGTCGCCTCCGACAAGCGCATCCGCGCCTCCCTGCCCACCATCGAGTTCGCCATGAAGGCCGGCGCCCGGGTGATGCTGATGTCGCATCTGGGGCGTCCCAAGGAAGGCGTCTACGAGGAGCAGTATTCCCTCCGCCCGGTGGCGGAACACCTCTCCGGGCTGCTCGGCAAGGAAGTGCGCCTGGTCCAGGACTATCTGGAGAACCCGCCGCAGCTCGAGGACGGCGAGGTCGTGCTGCTCGAGAACGTGCGCTTCAACAAGGGCGAGAAGAGCGACGATCCGGAGCTGGCGAAGAAATACGCCGCCCTGTGCGACATCTACGTGATGGACGCCTTCGGCACCGCGCATCGCGCCCAGGCCTCCACCCACGGCGTCGGCCTGTACGCGCCGGTCGCCTGTGCCGGACCGCTGCTCGCCGCCGAGCTCGAGGCGCTCGGCAAGGCGCTGGAGAACCCCGACCGGCCGATGGTCGCCATCGTGGGCGGCTCCAAGGTCTCCACCAAGCTGACGGTGCTGGACTCGCTGTCGAAGGTGGTCGATCAGCTCATTCCCGGCGGCGGCATCGCCAACACCTTCATCGCCGCGGCCGGCCACCCGGTCGGCAAGTCCCTCTACGAGCCGGATCTGGTTCCCGAGGCGAAGCGCCTGATGGAGGCGGCCCGCGCCAAGGGCGGCGAGATCCCGGTGCCGGTGGACGTGGTGGTCGGCAAGGAGTTCTCCGAGAGCGCCGAGGCCGTGACCAAGAAGGTGGAAGAGGTGGCCGACGACGACATGATCTTCGACATCGGCCCCGAGACGGCGAAGATGTACGGCGAGCTGCTCAAGAAGGCCGGCACCATCGTCTGGAACGGCCCGGTGGGTGTGTTCGAGTTCGACCAGTTCAGCGAGGGCACGAAGGCCATTGCCATGGCCATCGCCGAGTCGCCCGCCTTCTCCATCGCCGGCGGCGGCGATACCCTGGCGGCGATCGACAAGTTCGGCGTGGCCGAGCGGATCTCCTACATCTCCACCGGCGGCGGCGCCTTCCTGGAATTCCTGGAAGGCAAGAAGCTGCCCGCGGTGGAAATGCTCGAGAAACGCGCGCAGGGCTGACATTCCCAGACGGGGTGGCGGCATGAGGCCGCTGCCCCTGCCCAGGAACCGCTTCGATGCTGAGACGTACCAAGATCATCGCCACCATGGGTCCGGCCACGGACAGCCCCGAGGCGCTCGACGAGCTGATCCAGGCCGGCGTCGACGTCGTTCGGCTCAATTTCTCCCACGGCACGCACGAGGAGCATGCCCGGCGGGCCGAGACGGTGCGCAACCGTGCGCGCGCCCACGGTCGCCAGGTCGGCGTACTGGCCGACCTGCAGGGTCCCAAGATCCGCATCGAGAAATTCGTCGACGGCAAGGTGGTGCTGGAAGAGGGCGCGCGCTTCGTGCTCGACGCCAACCTGCCGCCCGATGCCGGAACCCGGGAGCGGGTCGGCATCACCTACAAGCAGCTGCCGGAAGACGTGCACCGTGGCGATACCCTGCTGCTCGACGACGGCGCCGTGGTCCTCTGGGTGGAGGAGGTCAACGGGCCGGAGATCGTCTGCAAGGTGGTGGTGGGCGGCGAGCTCTCGAACAACAAGGGCATCAACCGGCAGGGCGGGGGACTCTCGGCCAAGGCGCTCACCGACAAGGATCGGGCCGACATCCGGGCGGCCGCCGAGATGCGGGCCGACTACCTCGCCGTCTCCTTCCCGCGCTGCGCCGACGACATCCACGAGGCGCGCGAGTTGCTGCGCCAGGCCGGCGGACACGGCGGCATCGTGGCCAAGATCGAGCGGGCCGAGGCCATCGCCAACATCGAGGAGATCATCGAGGCCTCGGACGCCGTGATGATCGCCCGCGGCGACCTGGGCGTGGAGATCGGCGACGCCGAGCTGCCGGCCGTGCAGAAGCGGATCATCCAGCTCGCACGGACCA
>JALVEM010000395.1 GCA_027030825.1 Thiohalobacter sp. | reverse complement strand
TGGCCGACGCCGAGACCGACCGCATCCTCGGGGTGCACATGATCGGCGACTGCGTGTCCGAACTGCTCTCCGCCGCCGGTGTGGGCATGTCACTGGGGGCCAGCGCCGAGGACATCGCGCTCACCATGTTCGCCCATCCCACGCTGTCGGAGGCCTTCCACGAGGCCGCCATGGCCGTCGGCGGGCATGCCATTCACGCCGTGATGAAGCGGGGGCAGGGCAAGGCCGGGGCCTGAGGGTCACGAATCTCCCGGAAAAAAGCTGTAATGGCCACGGAAGCACACGGAAAGGCACGGAAAGGGATTTCAGCCACGAAACCCGATTGTTTCAGTCGTTCCGATCCTGAACGCAGAGGTCACAGAGGTATCGGGCGTCTCTGATACCCAACGCAGAGGACGCGAAGGCGCAGAGAACGCAGAGAAGATTTTTATAGTTTGTCACTTTTATGTCGTCACGGATGAAGCATCACGAAGCGATGCGAAGATCCGTGGCCTCGAGAAGCCGGATAAGCGATGCGCGCTTTCCAGAATGACGGAACGGAAGCAATTCCCGTTACCGAAGCAATCCTCTCCACGTTACCCCAAACGGTGGAATCCAGCCCGCATCCCATAGAACCTGGGTCGATTTCGTGGGTTTGGTGGGTTTCGTGGCTGTAATCTCCTTCCGTGTTTTCCGTGTTTTCCGTGGCTATTCCCTATCCCGGTCATTCCGGGCGACCGGATTTTTCTCTTCTCTTCTCTCATTCCGGGCGAGCGGTTTTTTTTCTTCCGTCATTCCGGCCAAGCGGCCCGGCTTGCCGGGACGCGCGAGCCGGAATCCAGAAACCACGATCGTCCATGCCGCTGTGGTGAATGCTTCTTCTGGATTCTGGATCAGTGCTGCGCACTGTCCGGAATGACAAAAGGACTGGATCCCGGATCGCGCTCCCCCGGCTCAAGGCCGGGCTCGCTTGGCCGGGATGACAGAAGGTGGGTGCTGCGCGGGCTTCCGGGATGACCACTTTCCGCCTCAGATTCCCCGCAGCAGTTCGTTGATACCCACCTTGCCGCGGGTCTTCTCGTCCACCTTCTTGACGATGACGGCGCAATAGAGGCTGTATTTGCCGTCCTTCGACGGCAGGTTGCCCGGCACGACCACGGAGCCGGCAGGCACCCGGCCATAGATCACCTCGCCCGTCTCGCGATCGTAGATCTTCGTGCTCTGGCCGATGTAGACCCCCATGGAGATCACCGAGCCCTCCTCGACGATCACGCCCTCGACGATCTCGGAGCGGGCGCCGATGAAGCAGTTGTCCTCGATGATGGTGGGCGCGGCCTGCAGGGGCTCCAGCACGCCGCCGATGCCCACGCCGCCGGAGAGATGCACGTTCCTGCCGATCTGGGCACAGGAACCCACTGTGGCCCAGGTGTCGACCATGGTGCCGGAATCGACATAGGCGCCGATGTTGACGTAGGAAGGCATCAGCACCACACCCGGCGCGATGTAGGCGCCACGACGCGCCGCGGCGGGCGGGACCACGCGCACGCCGGCCTCGCGGAAATCGCGCGAGTTGTAGTCGGCATACTTGGAGGGCACCTTGTCGAAATAGTTGGTGAAGCCGCCCTTGATGAAGACGTTGTCGTCGATCCGGAAGGAGAGCAGCACAGCCTTCTTGAGCCATTCGTTGACCTTCCACTCGCCGTCCACCTTTTCGGCGACCCGGGCCTTGCCGGTATCCAGCAGTTCCAGCGCCTCGTGCACGGCCTCCTTGAGCAGGGGTTCGGCATTGCGCGGCGTGATGTCGGCGCGGCGTTCGAAGGCCTCCTCGATGATGCTGCGGATCTCGTTCATTTCGTCTGTTCTCCTGTGCTGATGCCTCAGAGTCTTTCGATGAAGCGCCGGATGCGCCAGGCGGCTTCCGTGCATTCCTCCGGCGTGGCGACGAGTGCCATGCGGACGCGGCCTGCACCGGGGTCCGTGCCGTTCGACGGGCGGGAGAGATACCGGCCCGGCAACACGGTCACGTGTTCTTCCTCGAAGAGCCGGCGGGCGAAAAATTCGTCGTCGATGGGCGTGCGCGGCCAGAGGTA
>JALVEM010000394.1 GCA_027030825.1 Thiohalobacter sp. | reverse complement strand
ACTCCGCAGGCCGCCGGCCTGCCAGGGCATGACATTACACGAAATGTTGTCGCCGTTCAGGTTCCATTCAGGAAAACCGGTGCTATAGTGCGGCCGTCAGGTGACCACGAACAGGATGGCGTGGCACCCGCGTCGGAGCAGACCTTACAGCAATCTCACCAGAAGGAAACACGAACAATGAACAGGAAAGCATCCACTCTCGTACTCGCCGGCATGCTGGCAATGGGTTCAGGCATGGCCTGGTCGGACGAACTGCCACCGCGTCTCTGCGCCTTCGTCTATGACTCCTCGGGACACCTGGTACGAGACAGCCAGGGCGATTGCGTGCATACGCGCAACTGGACACCGGAACGCGACATCGTGCAGTGCAATCCGGCGTTGGCGAAAAAGGAAGAGCCGAAACAGGAACCGGTGCAGGCCGAGCCGGCACCGCCCCCGCCGCCCCCGAAACCGCGCAAGATCTTCAAGAAGATCACCCTGAGCGCCGGGGCCTATTTCGATGTCGACAGCGCCGACCTCAAGCCCGAGGCGCTGCCGAAGCTCGATGCGCTAGTCGAGCATCTCAAGGGCATGGCACGGATCGACGAGATCCGCATCGAAGGGCACACCGACAGCACCGGCAGCGCCGCCTACAACAAGCGGCTTTCGCTGCGCCGCGCCAACGCCGTGAAGAACTACCTCGTCGAGCACGGCATCGATCCTTCGCTCATCTCCACCATCGGCTGGGGTGAAGAAAAGCCGGTCGCCAGCAACGCGACGAAGGAAGGAAGAGCGAAGAACCGGCGCGTGGAGATCTACGTTTCGGGAGAAGAAGCGGTCATCGTGCAATAGCGTTGACCTGCGCACCACCACACAGGGGTGCCCTCCATATGGAGGTCACCCCTTTTCAATGCCACCACTTCGACCAACAGCATCCTGCCTGGGAGGAAACGGACCATGGACAGCCTGTCTCCGGAACTGCTGAACACCCTGATCAATGATTATCTCGTTCCCTGGAGCATTCGCATCGTCACGGCGATCCTCGTCTACTACATCGGTCGCATCATCGCCCGCTGGATCGTGCGACTGACTCGCCACATGCTGGAACGGGCGGGCATCGATCCCATGCTGAACAAGTTTCTGTGCAACGTGCTCAACGGGCTGCTCATCGCCGTGGTCGCGATCGCGGCCCTCGATCAGCTCGGTGTCGACACCACGTCCCTGCTCGCCGTGCTCGGTGCCGCCGGCCTGGCCGTGGGCCTTGCCCTGAAGGACTCGCTGGGGAACTTCGCCGCCGGCGTCATGCTGGTCATTTTCCGTCCATTCAGGATCGGGGACTTCGTGGAAGCCGGCGGCGTCGCCGGTGTCGTCGAGGACATCGGCATCTTCTCCACCACCTTCCGCACCGGTGACAACCGCATCATCATCGTGCCCAACGGGCAGATCTACGGAGGCACCATCCTCAACGCCTCGGCGCGCGACACCCGTCGCATCGACCTGGTGATCGGCATCGGCTACGACGACGACATCAAGAAGGCCAAGCGGATTCTCGAGGATATCCTCGAGACCGATGACCGGATTCTGGAGGATCCGGCACCGGCCATCTCCCTGGGCGAGCTGGCCGACAGCAGCGTCAACCTGAACGTGCGCCCCTGGGTGAAGAGCAGCGACTACTGGCCGGTACGCTCCGACCTGCTCGAACGGATCAAGAATGCCTTCGATGCCGAGGGCATCAGCATTCCGTATCCGCAGCGTGACGTGCATCTCTACCAGGAAAAGGCAGCCTGACGCTCCGGTGATGCAGGCGCGGGCAGCCGGATCTGCCCGCGCCTGCCTCCGTCGGCTTGATCTGCAGCGACGAGTCGCTATGCTGGCGGACCATGCAAGCGATCGATCTCCTCATCGAGCCCCGCTGGGTGCTGCCCATCGAACCCGGCGGCGTGGTGTACGAGCATCATGCGCTCGCAGTGCACAACGGCCGCATCCATGCCCTCCTCCCTGCAGCGGAGGCAAAAGACCGTTTTTCGCCCGATCACCATGTCTGCCTGCCGGAACACGTCCTGCTGCCCGGGCTGGTGAATGCGCATACCCAC
>JALVEM010000393.1 GCA_027030825.1 Thiohalobacter sp. | reverse complement strand
GCAGCGGCATCGAGCCGCGCCTGTGCCTGGATGTCGAGACGGATACGGTCACCGTCGCGGGTCTCGATCACGACCGATGTACTGCGCTGCCGGACGATGCTGCCGGCAGCGCCCGCCGAGAGCATGCGCCCCGGTTCGGATACACTGACCTTGTCGGAAGCCGAACCTGTGTCGTGGGTGTTTGCGGGATCCGGTTCGGTGTTCGTTGCCGGATTCGCACCTGGCCGTGCGGGTGCAGCGGTCTGATCCCGGGTCGAAGTAGCCAGGGTCTGGAGTGCAAGAGCATTGTCGATCTGCATGTCGATACCTCCCTGTATGGGGTGATGCGAATGGCGAGGTGATCCTGCCTCTGCCGGGGTATCGGCCAATATGCGATCGGCTTGAGGAATATGGGTATTACTGCCCAATTTCGGGCGGAAACGGGATGGCGGCATGTGAAGCATGAGGCGGGACCGGAAAGACCGAAATTGGCTGGAGAGATTGCTGGATCGGCTTGGAATCGCCGGTCTCGAGGCTCGGGCCGAATGGCGCCTGTGGCAGAGGGCGCTTCGGTCCCCCTGGCGATCCGCCGTGTCCCGGCATCACGATTGCCGGGGAGAGTCGTTCGAGCTCGTCGCGGAAGATGGCGCAAGGGGGCGGGGCGAGGCCGCCCATCCCTCGACGGGGATGCAGCATGAGAAGAACCTTGGAGCCTGGGTGGAAGAGGCGGGAAGACGGCCTCTCTCCTGGTGGTGCCGGCAGTTGCAGGAGTTGCCGCCGTCCACCCGCATGGCGCTGGAATGCGCCCTGCTGGATCTTGCAGCAAGTCGCGCCGGCCTGCCGCTGTATCGCCTGTTGAATCCGAATGCCTCCGGGGCCATCGAGGTGAATGCCGCCGCGGGCGAACTCGATGAAGATGTCGAGGCGCGCCTGCACGCCCTGGCAGGGGAGGGGTATGGCATCGCCAAGATCAAGCTGGGACTGGCTCCGGTGCGCAAAGAGGCTGCACGCCTGCGCGGGCTCGCCGTGCCCGAGGGCATGATGCTGCGTCTGGACGCCAATCGCGCCTGGAGCGACGAGGCATTCGGGATCCTCGTCGAAACCCTGGCCGGTCTGCCGGTCGAGGGGCTGGAGGAACCGCTCGCCAACCCGGATCCCCAACGGCTTCGGGAATGGCAGGCGCGATTGCCTTTTCCGCTCGCGCTCGACGAATCCCTGCTGGACCGCTACCGGGGCGTACCGCCCGAGGCGTTGCCGGTGGCGCGCGTGGTGCTCAAGCCCAGCCGGATGGGCGGCCTGCTGCCCGCGCTCGACTACGCACGGGCGGCCAGCGCCGCCGGCCGGTCCGTGGTGTTCACTTCCGCGCTCGAGGGGCCGGTGGGGCTGGCCGCCATCCTGCACCTGGCCGCTGCCTGGGGCGAGGGCACCCACGGCCTGGCCACGGCCAGCTGGCTGGAATCGCCCCCGACATCGCTGCTGCCGAAGCAGGGCAGGATCCGCCTGACGGAGAGGCCGGGTGCCGGCCTCTGAGGCAGAATGATTTCACGATGAGCAGAACGGGAGCAACGCGATGCGCGAGATCATCACTCTGGCCACCGACCGGCGCGAGGTGCTGGTCGACATCACAGAAGCGGTCCGTGCCGTGGTCCGCAGGAGCGGCATCCGCGACGGGCTGGTGTCCATCTACGCCCAGGGCGCCACGGCCGCGATCATGATCCAGGAGAACTGGGACGAATCCGTGCAGACGGACGTGGTCGATCTGTTGCGCAAGCTGATTCCGCGGGGCGTGTGGCTGCATGATGCCCAGGACGGCAATGGCGACGCGCACCTCAAGTCGGGGCTGGTGGGGCCGTCCGAGACGATTCCGCTGATCGACGGCGAGATGGGCCTGTCCACATGGCAGAACGTCTTCTTCTGCGAGTTCGACGGGCCGCGCGCGGAGCGGCGCGTGGTGGTGACGGTGATCGAGGATCGCTGACTGACGGGCCGATTCGAGGGCCCCGGCGCCATTCGGTACAATAGCGGGCTTCCGAATGTCGTTCCGGAGACCCCTCCATGACCGAGAAGAAGCTCAACCGCTACAGTGCCCGCATC
>JALVEM010000392.1 GCA_027030825.1 Thiohalobacter sp. | reverse complement strand
GAGGTAGTAGGATCGCAGCGGATCGGGCGCGTCGAGCGCGGAACCGCCGCGTTCCAGCGCGGGGCGCAGCCGGATCTCGAGCGGGCCGATGACGATGTCCGTGTCTTCCTCGCGCACCAGCCGGTCGCGCAGCCGGTAGAGGACGTGAAACAGCAGGAAGTGGGTGCGGAACAGCGACAGGGGATCCTGCAGGTCGGCATCGCCCAGCGGCCCGCCGGATTCCGACAGACGGCGAATGAGGGCGTGTTCGCTCAGGCCCTCGGGATGCGCCAGCAGCATGCCGTGGACCTGGTCGGTCAGGGTCTCGATGGCGGCGTCGAGATCGGGGGGCAGGGTGGGCTCGGGTTCGGCCATCGCATGAGCTTATCAGGCATCGGGAAGGGTTGCATGCCGAAGGCAGGGGGGTCCGGAATGGGCGGATTCGAAACGTGATGCCGGTCTCGAAGCCGATTCCGGATTCTGCCGATCCGCCGGGCATGAGCGCGCCGACCCCGTTCCCCCGTTCCGATCCGGCCGATCCCGGCTGGCACGATCCGACCTGGTTCGACCGGGCCGGTGTCTGGCTGAGGGAGACCCTGAAGGCGCGACTGGGCCTGGATCCCTGGTCGGCCGGCCTGGCCCTCTGGGCGGGCATCTGCCTGGCCTCCGGGCTCTTCGCCTGGCTGGCCGCGCTCGCCCAGGGAGCTGCGCGCCTGCCGGCCCTGGCCGGGTGGCTGGCCTTCTCCGTACTGGCGGTCCGGTTCCTGGTGCTGCTGGAGGCGCGGCTGCGCCCCCGCCCATTGCCTCGCACAGGCCCACGAGGCAGTTCGAGTGGCGATGCCGCCTTCTGGCGGGCGCTGCGGCGGGCCGGGGTGAACGTGCGGATCGCCCGCGCCCTGCATGCAGGCGGGATCCAGGGGGCGGAGGATGTGCGACGACGGTCGGATGCCGCGCTGCTCGCCATCCCCGGCGTGGGGCCGCGCACGGTCGAGCGTCTGCGCCGGGTGGTGGCCGATCAGGAGGAAGCCGCGCCGTAGCGGCGGGCGACATAGGCCTCCAGCCGCTCCTGGAAGGCCTGGGCGATGTTCTCGCCCTTGAGCGTCACCGTCTTCTCGCCATCCTCGTAGACGGGCGCGACCGGCCGCTCGCCGGTGCCCGGCAGGCTGATCCCGATGTCGGCATGCCGGGACTCCCCGGGGCCATTCACCACACAGCCCATGACGGCCACCCTCAGATCCTCGACGCCCGGGTAGCGGTGGCGCCATTCCGGCATGCGGGTCTCGAGATAGTGCTGGATGTCGCGGGCCAGTTCCTGGAAGAAGGTGCTCGAGGTCCGGCCGCAGCCCGGACAGGCCACCACGCGGGGAACGAAGCTGCGCAGTCCCATGGACTGCAGGATCTCGCGGGCCACGCGCACCTCCAGGGTGCGGTCGGCACCCGGCTCGGGGGTGAGGGAGACGCGCAGGGTGTCGCCGATGCCGTCCTGCAGCAGCACGGCCAGCGCCGCGGTGGTGGCGACGATGCCGCGCACGCCCATGCCGGCCTCGGTGAGGCCGAGGTGCAGCGGATGGTCGCAGCGCGCGGCCAGCTTTCGATACACGGCGATCAGATCCTGCACCCCGCTCGTCTTCACCGAGAGCACGATACGGTCGTGGGGAAGGCCGAGCGCTTCGGCGCGGGCGGCGCTCTCCAGCGCGGAGGTGATGAGGGCCTCGTGCATCAGGGCCTGCGAGGAGAGAGGCTCGGGCGCGCGGGCATTCTCGTCCATCAGGCGTGCCAGCACCGTCGGATCCAGGCTGCCCCAGTTCACACCGATGCGCACGGGCTTCTCGTGGCGGATGGCCTGCTCCACGATGGCGGCGAACTGGGCATCCTTGCGGCTGCCGCGGCCGACGTTGCCGGGGTTGATGCGGTACTTGGCGAGTGCCTCGGCGCAGGCCGGGTGTCTTTCCAGCAGCTTGTGGCCGTTGAAATGGAAGTCGCCGATCAGCGGCACTTCGATGCCGCGTGCGTCCAGTCGTTCGCGGATGCGGGGCACGGCCGCGGCGGCCGCTTCGCTGTTGACCGTGATGCGGACCAGTTCCGAGCCTGCCTCGGCCAGTGCCGCCACCTGGTCGGCAGTGGCCTCGGCGTCGGCGGTATCGGTGTTGGTCATCGATTGCACCACGATGGGTGCGCCGCCGCCGATGGTGACCCGGCCGACGCGCACGGGAACGGTCGCGTGTCGCTCGATCATGAATCAGGTCTTGTGCATGGAGATCCGACCGCCATTATCGCTCCAGAGCGGTGGCTGATAAAACCATCCGGTCAGGCATGGATTCCGGCCACCCGGCATCGCATCATCCGGTATTCTTTGATCATGCTTCACTTCGGGATCGACCTGGGCGGGACCAAGACCGAGATCATCGCACTCGATGATGCGGGACGCGAACGGCTGCGCCGGCGCACGGCGACACCGCGCGGCGACTACGAGGCCACCGTGGAGATCGTGGCACGGCTGGTCGAGGAGGCCGAAGCCGCGCTGGGTGCGCCCGGCACCGTGGGCGTGGGGACCCCCGGGACGATCTCGCGCCTGACCGGCCGCATGAAGAACTGCAATTCGACCTGGCTGAACGGCCGGCCGCTGAAGGAGGATCTCGAGACCCGGCTGGGCCGCCCCGTCGCGCTCGCCAACGACGCCAACTGCTTCGCCCTCTCGGAGGCCACCGACGGCGCCGCGGCCGGGGCCGACGTGGTGTTCGGCGTGATCCTGGGCACCGGGGTCGGCGCGGGCATCGTGGCGCACGGCCGGGTGCTGGACGGCCCCAACGGGATCGCCGGCGAATGGGGCCACAATCCCGTGCCCTGGCCCGCAGGTCCGGACGAATGGCCGGGGCCCGAATGCTATTGCGGGCGGACGGGCTGCATCGAGACCCTGCTCTCCGGGCCCGGCATGGCGGCGGAGCATCGCAGGACGACAGGTCAGGCACTGGAGCCGGCGGCCATCGTGGCCCGGGCGGCGGCCGGAGACGCCGAGGCACGGGCCACGCTGGACCGCTATGTGGATCGCCTGGCGCGTGCGCTGGCGCACGTCGTCAACGTGCTCGATCCCGATGCCATCGTGCTGGGCGGCGGCATGGGCAACATCGGTGCGCTCTATGCGGAGGTGCCGAAGCGCTGGACGACCTGGGTGTTCAGCGACCGTGTCGATACCCGCCTGCTGAAGCCGAGGCACGGGGATTCGAGCGGGGTGCGGGGCGCGGCCTGGCTGGGGGCAGGCCGCCTCGCCCCGGCAGGTCACGCCGGCGATATCCGCAGTACTTGAGAAATATAGTCACAATCCTTATTGGATTGCAGACCCGCCTACACTAGGCTTTTCCGTTATTGCCAGTCTGTGCCAGGGGGAGGGAAGTGGAGAGTCCGAAGCGTCCGGCATGCCTGCCGCAGAATCCGGGACATGCCTCTCGGTCCGGATTGTCGAATCCCGAGGCCGTCACGCAGGGATGCCGGCACGCATGAGTCGAGCGTGTGAGAAAGAAGCCATCGGCACCCTGGTCGCGGACGGACAACCCGTGGTTCGGCATGGGCTGCGACACGGTTTCGAGGCCACGGGACGGATCCGGGTGCTTGCCGAGGCGGACGATGGCGAGTCGGCCTGGCGTGCCTACCGGAAGGTGCGTCCGGATGTGGTGGTGCTCGACATCCAGCTGCCGGGCGTCAGCGGCCTCGAGACGATCCGGCGCATCCGCCGCTACGATCCGGATGCCCGCATCCTCGTGTTCTCCGAGCACGAGAACGCCGGCTTCGTGAAGCGTGCGCGCAAGGCCGGCGCCAACGGCTATTTCACGAAGGATCGCACGCTCGAGACGGTGATCGAAGGCGTATTGCGGCTGGGGAGCGCCGAAGGGCGCGAGACCGCATGGGTGGCGAGCGAGGATCCCGGGCGTCGCCGGTCCGGTCAGCGGCTCGATCTCCTGACCCAGCGGGAGTTCGAGGTCTTCGGGCTGCTGGCCCGCGGTCATTCCACTGCCGAGGTGGCCGCCCGGCTCAACATCAGCATCAACACCGTGGGCGTGCACAAGACGCGCATCATGCACAAGCTGGGCGTCTCGAACGGATCCCAGCTGACCCTGTTCGCGATCCGCCACGGCGTGATCAAGGCGTAGGCCGCGCCTGGACGTACCAGATCCGTTCGCCTCGCGCGTTTCGACAGACGGCCAGCCGCGTCTCGAAGAGGCGCTGCAACGGTACCTCACGGAGCAGTTCCGATCTCGGCCCCCGCTCGCAGATCCCGTCGTCATGCACCAGCAGCACATGGGTGGCGAGCTGCTCGGCCAGATTGAGGTCGTGGGTCACGACCACCAGCGCATGTCCCTCTTGCGTGGCCTGCACGAAGGGCGCGAGCAGCCGTTCCCGGTGGCGAAGGTCGAGATGGTTGGTGGGCTCGTCGAGCAGGAAGATCCGCGGTGACTGGACCAGCAGCATGGCGGCCGTGACGCGGCGGCGCTCGCCGCCGGAGAGGGTCTGCAGATTGCGCCCGGCGAGCCCCTCGAGCTCCATGCGCTGCATGGCGTGATCGAGGCGTTCCCGGACCGCGGACGGTAGTGGTGCGAGACCGAGCGGATCCGGGTGCCAGGGATGGGCGCCCTGGGCCACGGCCTCTGCGACCGGCAGCGGGAAGGGGTCTTCCTCGTGCTGGGGCATGAGGCCGATGCGCCGTGCGCGTTCGTGTCCCGGCCATTCGGCGAGCGGTCGCCCTTCGAGCAGGATACGACCCGATGCCGGGGCATGGAGTCCCACGAGGGTCTCGAGCAGGCGGGTCTTGCCCGCGCCGTTGTTGCCCAGCAGGCACCAGCGCTGGCCGGGTTCGATCGCAAGCGAGAGGTTCCGGATCAGGGTCCGGCCGGCAACCTCCACGGTGAGACGATCGACGGTGAGCAGGCTCATGCCGGCGGCCTCGCGGATCGTCGCAGCAGCCACAGCATGAGCGGCACCCCGATGAGCGCCATGAGCGCTCCGACCGGAAGTTCCCTCGGGGCGAACCAGCTGCGGGCCGCCGCATCGGCGAGCATGACCAGTGCGCCACCGGCGAACAGGCAGCCCGGCAGCAGCAGTCGATGATCATGGTATCCGGCCAGTCGCAGCAGGTGGGGCGTGACCAGGCCCACGAAACCCAGGCTGCCGGCCAGGGACACGGCCACGGCGGTGGGGATGCCGGCCAGCAGGATCAGCAGCCAGCGCAGCCGGTGCACGGCCACGCCCAGGCCGTGGGCGTGTGCCGCGCCCCGCGCCAGGAGGTTGGCCGGGCGGGCGACGAACAGGCCGGCGAGGAGGCAGAAGGGCAACAGTCCCAGCGCGGGCCAGCCCGGGGCCTCGACCAGCGAGAGATCGCCCATCAGCCAGAACAGCATGCCGCGCAGCGCGCGGTCCGGCGCGACGGCGAGCAGAAAGGCGATGCCCGCGCCCCAGCCGGCGGAGAGGATGACGCCCGTGAGCAGCAGGCGCAGCGGATCCGAGGGGCCCCGGGCGACGGCCAGCACGATCAGCAGGCTGCCAAGTGCGCCCAGCAGGCCGGCCAGTCCGGTCACGGCGGCGCCGGCGCCCGCGAGCAGGGCGGCGAGCGCCGCCAGCGCCGCCCCGCCTGAGCTGCCGAGGATGTAGGGATCCGCGAGCGGATTGCGCAGCAGGACCTGCAGCAGGGCGCCGGCGAAGGCCAGCCCGCCGCCGGCGACGGCCGCCGCCAGCACGCGCGGCAGCCGGATGTCGAACAGGATGCGCGCCGGCAGGCTGTCCGGGCTGCCCAGGGCCTCGCGCCAGGCCGGCAGGCCCAGGGTTTCGCTGCCGGTGCCGAGCGCGACCAGCAGCGCGGCCAGCCAGAGCGCCGGCAGCCAGAGCAGCCTGGCGATGCGGAGCGTTCGGATCATTCGCGCAGGCTGATCACCGGCCAGCCCCGGGCCGCCGCCACTTCGCGGAGCCGGTCGTCCGGGTCCACCGCCACGGGGCGGTCGACCCGTTCCAGCAGCGGCAGGTCGTTGTGGGAATCGCTGTAGAACCAGCTGCCTTCGAGGCGCTCGCCGGTCTCCCGCAGCCAGGCCTCGAGTCGTTCGACCTTGCCTTCCCGGAAACAGGGAATGCCGGCGCAGCGGCCGGTGAAACGTCCGTCCACGAATTCCGGTTCGGTCACGATGAGGTCGTCCACGCCCAGGGCCTCGGCGATGGGGCGGGTGACGAAGGCGTTGGTGGCCGTGATGATCACGCGCCGGTCGCCCGCCTCCGCATGCCGGGCGAGCAGCCGTCGCGAGGCGCCCGGAATCACGGGCAGGATCTTCTCCTCGATGAAGCGTTCGCGCAGTGCCAGCAGCCGCTCCAGCGGCTGTTCTGTCAGGGGGCGCAGGGAGAAGCGGAGAAAGGCGTGGATGTCGAGCCGGCCCTGCCGGTAGTCCTCGTAGAAGCGCGCATTCTCGCGGGCGTAGGCCTCGCCGTCCACCAGCCCCTGCTCGACCAGGAATTCGCCCCAGAGGTAATCGCTGTCGTCGGCCAGCAGCGTGTTGTCGAGATCGAACAGTGCCAGTGCCACGGTATCGTCGCAGCCTCCGTTTTTCCCGCTTCTTCATCAGTTTACTGGAGTCTTATTTGCCAGTCGAAGGAGCGGCATGGTACAAAGAACCGCAGGCCGCCCTGCCGGCGGACCGCAGCCTGGAGAGTGCCGCCGTGATCGATGCCGATGGATTCCGCCCCAATGTCGGAATCATCCTGAGCAATCAGGAGGGGCGCGTGCTGTGGGCGCGCCGGATCGGCGAGGATGCCTGGCAGTTCCCGCAGGGCGGGATCCGCACCGACGAGACGCCCGAGGAAGCGCTCTATCGCGAATTGCGCGAGGAAATCGGTCTGCTTCCCCATCACGTCGAGATCCTCGGCGCCACCCGCGGCTGGCTGCGGTATCGGTTGCCGCAGCGCTTCATCCGTCGCCGCTGCCGGCCGGTCTGCATCGGCCAGAAGCAGGTCTGGTTCCTGCTGCGTTTCCTGGGCCAGGAATCCGACGTGCGGCTCGATCTGTCCGACCATCCCGAGTTCGACCGCTGGTGCTGGGTCGATTACTGGCGGCCGGCCCGCGAGGTCGTCTCTTTCAAGCGCGGCGTCTATCGCCGGGCACTGAAGGAGCTGGCGCCCCTGCTGTTCCCGGACGAGACTGCGCGCCCGCCGGCGCGCGAGGCCGGCCGGGGCCGGCGCTGAGACCCTGATCCGCACTGCCCCATCGCAATGCCCGGCGAGTTTCTCGATACCCTCCGCAGCATCGTGCAGGAGGTCAATCAGGCCCCCGATCTGCGCACGGCGCTGGACATCACCGTCGAGCGGGTGCGCGAGCGGCTGCACGCCGATGCCGCGTCGGTCTATTTCTGGGACGAGGAGCGCGGCGAGCTGGTGCTCATGGCCACCCGGGGACTGCCGCAGGAATCGGTCGGGCGCATCCGGCTCCGCCCGGGGCAGAGTCTGGTCGGCCTGGTGCTGGAACGGGCCGAGCCCGTGAGCCTGGAGAATGCCGCCGACCATCCCCGCTATCAGCACATTCCCGAAGCCGGCGAGGAACCCTTCCACGCCTTTCTCGGGGTGCCCATCATCCAGCACGGCCAGGTCGTCGGGGTGCTGGTGGTTCGGCAGTATGCCACCCGCCGTTTCGGCCGCGAGGAGGAGACCTTTCTCCTGACGCTCGCCTCCCAGCTGGCCGGCGCCATCCTGCAGGCGGCGGCGAGCGGAGAGGTCGCCGGTCTGCTCGCGCCCGAGGGCGGCAGGACGCGCACGCTGCGCGGCGTGCCGGGCGCGCCCGGCCTGGCGCTGGGCCGGGCCCGGGTCATCATCTCGCCCACGGCGCTGGAGTCGGTGCCCGATCACGAGCTGGCCGCATCGGACGTGGAAGCCGAGATCGCCCGTTTCCGGCAGGCGGTCGACAAGGTCGTGAAGGAGTTGCGCGCCCTGTCCGGACGGTTGCAGGAGCGGCTCTCCGAGCGCGATCGGGCGATCTTCGACGCCTATCTGCTCATGCTGACCGACGAGGCGCTGGTGGAGGAGACGATCGGGCGCATCCGGCAGGGCAACTGGGCGCCCGGCGCCTGGCGGGAGACCGTGCTGGCGCACGTGCGCGTCTTCGAGCGCATGGAGGATCCCTACCTGCGCGAACGGGCCTCGGACATCCGTGAACTGGGGCAGCGGGTGCTGGCCGGTCTGCTGGAGGAGGTGGGAGAGAGCGAGCTGCCCGAAGGTCCGGTCATTCTGGTGGGCGAGGAGGTGACGGCCAGCCATCT
>JALVEM010000391.1 GCA_027030825.1 Thiohalobacter sp. | reverse complement strand
GGCGGCGGGCCGGCCGTGATTGTCCACATAGCGCAGCCCGATCTGGCCGGCGCGCTTGAGCCGCTCGAGCTGCTCCGGGCTGTCGAAGGCGGCCCGTCCCTCGCCGTGGGCGACCACGATGGGCAGGCGCGAGCCGGCCATGCCGGACAGCAGGATCGACGGGCTCTCCATCACTTCGACCATGACCAGCCGCGCCTCGAACTGCTCGCTGCGGTTGCGCACGAAGGCCGGCCAGTCGGCCGCGCCCGGGATCAGGTCCTTGAGGCTGGCGAGCATCTGGCAGCCGTTGCAGACGCCGAGCGCGAAGGTATCCTCGCGCCGGAAGAAGGCCTCGAAGGCCTCGCGTGCACGGGCATTGTAGAGGATGGTGCTGGCCCAGCCACGGCCGGCGCCCAGTACGTCGCCGTAGGAGAAACCGCCGCAGGCCACCAGCCCCCTGAGGTCGGCGAGATCCTGCGCGCCGCCGATGATGTCGCTCATGTGGATGTCGACGGCCTCGAAGCCGGCCCGGTCGAAGGCGGCCGCCATCTCGATCTGGCCGTTCACGCCCTGCTCGCGCAGGATGCCCACCCGCGGCCTGGCGCCGCGATTCACGAAGGGCGCGGCGACGTCTTCCTGCGGATCGAAAACGAGTTCGGCGTGCAGCCCCGGGTCCGTCGCATCGAGGAGGCTGTCGAATTCCTCGCGCGCGGCGTTGGGATTGTCGCGCAGGGCCTGCATGCGGTAGGTGGTCTCGCTCCAGATGCGGTGCAGCAGCACGCGTTGTTCGTCGAGCAACAGGGTGCCGTGCAGCCGGAAGCGCAGCGCGTCGTCCTCGTTGAGGCGGGCGATGGCATGCACATGGTGACCCAGTCCGGCCTCGGCGAAACGGTCCAGCACCGCATCATGGTCGCTGGTGCGGATCTGGACGACTGCGCCCAGCTCCTCGTTGAACAGGATGGCGAAGGGGTCGTCGCCCAGGGGATCGAGGTCCACGTCCAGCCCGGCATGGCTGGCGAAGGCCATCTCGCACAGGGTGGTGAACAGGCCACCGTCGGAGCGGTCGTGATAGGCCAGCAGGCGGCCTTCCCGGTTGAGGTCCTGAATGGCGGCGAAGAACGCCTTCAGCGCGCCGGGGTCGTCGAGATCGGGGGGCACATGCCCCACCTGCCTGTAGACCTGGGCCAGGGCGGAGCCCGCCAGCCGCTGCCGCCCCTTGCCGAGATCGACGAACAGCAGTTCGGTGTCCGGATCGCGTCGCAGCTCGGGCGTGAGCGTGCGCCGCGCATCCTCGACCGGCGCGAAGGCGGTGACGATGAGCGACAGGGGCGCCGTGACCGAACGGGTCTCGCCCTGCTCCTCCCAGACCGTCTTCATGGACATGGAGTCCTTGCCCACGGGAATGGCGATGCCCAGCGCGGGACAGAGTTCCTCGCCGACGGCCTTGACGGTGTCGAACAGAATCGCGTCCTCGCCCGGATGCCCCGCCGCCGCCATCCAGTTGGCCGACAGGCGGATATCCTCGATACGGCGGATGGCCGCCGCCGCGAGATTGGTGACGGCCTCGCCCACCGCCATGCGGCCCGAGGCCGGCCCGTGCACCAGGGCGATCGGCGTGCGCTCTCCCATGGCCATGGCCTCGCCGGTGACATGCTCGAAATCGGTGGTGGTCACGGCGCAGTCGGCCACCGGCACCTGCCAGGACCCCACCATCTGGTCGCGCGCCACCAGCCCGGTGATGCTGCGGTCGCCGATGGTGATGAGGAAGGTCTTGGCCGCCACGCTCGGCAGGCGCAGCACCCGCGAGGCCGCCTCGCGCAGATCCAGCCCTTCGGTGACGAATTCCGGCTTGTGGAAGGGATGATGATGCACATCGCGCAGCATGCGCGGCGGCTTGCCGAGGATGAGATCGAGCGGCACGTCCACCGGCGTGTTGTCGAACAGGGCGTCTCCCACCACCAGCCGGCCGTCGTCGGTGGCCTCGCCCACTACGGCCGCCGGGCAACGCTCGCGCTCGCACAGGGCCAGGAAATCGTCGAGCCGATCCGGCGCCACCGCCAGCACGTAGCGTTCCTGAGCCTCGTTGGACCAGATCTGCATGGGCGA
>JALVEM010000390.1 GCA_027030825.1 Thiohalobacter sp. | reverse complement strand
CAGCGGCTTGCCTTCGAGCGGATTCTCGATGCACCAGTTGATCATCTGGCGCAGGGTGGCGACCTGTCCAAGCTGCTTCTGGAACTTGGGATAGGTCTCGGGATGGGTGTTCGCCCCGTTGGGGTGACACATGTCGCAGGAGACCGAGTTGCCGCCCAGCCTGCCGCTGTGGAAGAGCCTTTCGCCTTCCGCGACCACGGTCATGAACTCCTTGCGCCACTTCTCCAGATCCGCCCTGGTGAATTCGTCGGCGCCAGCCGGGATCGCGGAAAGGGCGAGTGCTGCAAACCCGATTGCTGCAAGCTGCCTGATGGTGTTGTGGTAGCGCATGGTCTTCATTCCTCCTTTCGGTCCGCAATGCCGTTGCACACCGACATCAGTAGTGCTCCTGTGGCGGGATGCGTTTGGCCGGATCCTGATAGACGGTATCTGCCGGGTGGCCCTTGGCCGGATCGAAACGCACGGTTCGAGGGCTGTTCTCCCACAGTTCGTAGTGCATGTTCACCCGGCCGTCGTCAAGATCCAGCCAGCCCCATCCGGTGCCGTCCCGCTCGCTGTGCGGATCGGCGCGGTTCATGAAGACCGTCAGCTTCGGCACGGCGTTCGGCTTCTGTGCATAGCTGACAGGGTAGGGCCAGGGCCAGGCCGTCGACATCATGGCGTAGAAGCTGATGTTTCCGATCTGGTTGTAGAGGACCTGGTGCACATGCCCGTGGATCACCGTCACCTTGCGGAAGCGTTTCAGTTCGGCCTGAACCTTCTCGGCGTCTTCGGTCCAGAAGTTCCAGGGCTTGAAGACCTTGTAGAGCGGCGAGTGCGAGAGCACCACCACCGGCGTATCCGACGAGACTTTCTCCAGATCCCTGCGCAGCCACTGGAGCTGTTCGTCGCCGACCATGAAAGGCGAGCCCTGCGGATTGTCGAGGCGCGCCATGGCCAGCATGCGCTCCTCGGGCGTCTTCCACTTCCGGATCCAGTCCTCGTAGGTCAGGATGCTGTTGAGCACCACGAAATGGACGCCCTTGTGGTCGAAGCTGTAACGCAGCGGGCTCACCTTGTCGGCCCAGTATTCGCCCATGTCGAGATAGAAGTCGTGCTCGCCCACCACCCATTTGACGGGCGTGCGCAACGCCGACATGAGTTCCAGGCCGTGGTCGATCTCGGCGCGCTTGCCGAGCTGGGCGAGGTCGCCCCCGAAGACCACGAAGTCCGGCTTCGGGCTCATGAAGTTGACCTCGGCGATGGCGCGTTTCAGTCCCTTGTCGAAGTTGGACACGAACTTCGCGCCCTTGATCTGGGTGAGGTGCGAATCGGAAATGTAGGCAAAGCTGAAATTGCGACTGTCGGATCTGCCCCAGGCGATTTCCACCAGGGACAGGGGGGCGGCCGCGGCGGCCGCCGCGACGCCGGCCTGCTTCAGAAAGCCTCTGCGTGTGATCTTGCGCTCGCTCATGATTCCACTCCTCCTGTCAGTGGGTTTGCGCAGTGCGCGTGGAGGTCCTGCTCCCGGTTCGTGCCTTGCCGGACTGCGCGAACCGGGGACTCGTCAGCGACCTGAGGAACTCGACGAGATCCTTCTTTTCCTGTTCGGTGAGATTGAGCGGCCGAATGCCGCCATCGAGGAAATCGTTGGCCTCGCCGCCCTTGTCGTAGAACTCGACGACCTCTTCCAGCGTTTTCTGGCTGCCGTCGTGCATGTAGGGCGCGGTGACGGCGACATTGCGCAGCGTTGGTGTCTTGAATCGTCCGAGATCGGAGATTCGTCCGGTGACGGCGAAGCGTCCGAGTTCCGAGACATCGGACCGTGTGAGGACGGATTCGTCCAGATCCGCTCCCTTGCTTTTGGCCTCACGGAACTTCGCCACGATGTCGTGCAGCCTCGGGGCGATGCGCTGGAATCCGACACCGAGGTTGTGGAAGTCGTTGTCGGTGAAGGTGGCGCTGGTCTGTTCGATCTTGTGGCAGTCGACGCAGCGGCCCTTGGTCCGGAAGATCTTCAGGCCCCGGATCGCCGACGCCGACAGCGCGCTTTTGTCACCGCCGTAGAGATAGCGGTCGAAGGGGGAGTCACCCGAGACGACCGTGC
>JALVEM010000389.1 GCA_027030825.1 Thiohalobacter sp. | reverse complement strand
CTCCTTAAGCTAGGGATGGCAGGTTTCGCAAGTCATTCAATACTGAACATCGGGTTCAGGCCTGGCCGCCCGGGGCGGGCCGGGCCATTGAATTCATGCCCGGGTGCATCGCACCCTCAGCGTGACACGAAGTCTATGCTCGATTCGCCCCGCGGCAAATCCTACCCTTGGGGTGCTCGGGAAATGGGGGGCTATCCCAAAGGGGATAGTCCGGGCTTGCTCCCAAGGCTGCACGGTCGAGCCGGGCAAGCGTAGCACTCCCGCGGCGGAATTCAACTTCGGAGCTTGTCCCCTGTCCGCGAAAGACACATATATATACAATGGACCACCCGATCCATGCTTCGAGGTGTTCGATGAACGCGTATCCCAGCGAGGCTACCGCTCCGGGTGCGGCCGTCTTCCTCCCCGATGGCAGCGCGCGCGCCTATCAGGAGTGGCGTGCGCGCAAGCTTGACGAGCGTCCGGACGATCCCGTCGAGCTGCTGGTTCCCCTGGAGCGGTCGGATCGCCTGACGCCCGAAGAGCGGGCGCGCATTCTGGATGCCCTGCGACGCTGCAACATGGCGCTCTACCAGCTTCCGGAGGCCGGCGAGTCCAAGGCCGATCTGCTGGCGCGCAACCGCGCGCTGGGGCTCCGGCATCTGGATGGCAACCTGTGTTCGGACGAGGACAAGGTGACCTCGCTCCAGGTGGACGACAGCGGGCGCAAGCGTTACTACATTCCGTACACCAATCGTCGCCTGGTGTGGCACACCGATGGCTACTACAACGAGCCTTCGCGCCAGATCCATGCCTTTGTCCTGCATTGCGTGCGTCCGGCAGCGCGCGGGGGCGAGTCGTGGCTCCTGGACCCGGATCTGGTGTACATCCACCTGCGTGACACCGATCCGAGGATGGTGGAGGCGCTGTTCCATCCGCAGGCGATGACCATCCCGCCGAACATCGAGAACGGGATCGAGATCCGCGGCGCACGCACCGGACCGGTGTTCTCGCTGTTGCCGGACGGGCGTCTGCACATGCGGTATTCCGCGCGCACCCGCAACATCGAGTGGCGCGACGATCCTGCCACCTGTGAGGCCGAGGCCTGCATCCGGGCCTACCTCGACGCAGGGGATAGCCCCGCCTATCACCATCGGCTAATGTCGGGGCAGGGTGTCATCTGCAATAATGTGCTGCACGCCAGAACCGGCTTCGAGGACGACGCGCGGGCCGGCGGCGGGCGGCTGCTGTACCGTGCCCGCTATTACGACGCCATCCCGGTTTTCGATCAGAACATGATAAAGGTTGTGTAACATGCTGTATTTGAGTGAAATTCTCATTCAGGAACACGACCTGAAGAATTATCAGGATTTGTGCGAGGCCGTGCGCAGACGGGCCCGCGAGGGCGAGATGCATTTCCAGATCGACGTCAAGCCGCCGTTCGAGGACACCCCGGAGGACTGGGAGGACGATCTTGAGATCGTCTTCTCCCGGGCCTGAGCGGGGAGAGACCACCACCATGGGCATCTACTGGGAAGAGGACGACAAGCGCGACCCGTTCGTCGTGCCGGACGACATCGTCGATGTCAGCTTCGTGGTGTCGGGCCGCATGCTGCCCAACGACCACGCCGAGGCCCTGCACGATGCCATTCTCTCGGTTCTGCCCTGGTTCGACGAGGAGGACGGCACCGGGCTGCACCTGATTCATGTGGCGGAGTCGGCCAACGGATGGGAGCGCCCCAGCGACCCCGATGCCCTGATGCACCTGTCACGCCGCACCCGAATGACCCTGCGCCTGCCGCAGCATCGTGTCGAAGAGGTGCGTGCGGCCCTGTCCGGAACCGAGCTGGAGGTAGGCGGCCACACTCTGGTACCCGGCAAGAGCGCGGTGAAGAAGCTGAGCCCGCTCGGCACCATCTTCGCCCGCTATGTCGCCGCCGAGCAGCCGATGGAAGAACCCGAGTTCCTCGACTGGATGCATGGCGAACTGCGCGACATGGGCGTGCGTGCGCGCAAGATGATGTGCGGCAAGGCGCACGATCTGCGCCTGCCCGGCGGGCCGGTGCAGACCCGGTCGGTGATGCTGGCCGATCTCAGCCCGGAAGATTCT